>JACQVU010000074.1 GCA_016209585.1 Planctomycetota bacterium | reverse complement strand
CTCCAGCGCCTTCAGCGAATTGAAAGGCGGATCGATGTAGATGAACTTGATCTTCCCTGCGAACTCCTGCTCCAGCGCCTTGAGAGCCAGCAGGTTGTCCCCGAAAATGAGCCGGTTGTCGAAGAGGTCCGCAGATCGCGCAGATTCTCGCAGATGATCTTTTGCGGTGGAATCTGCGGCAATCCGCGTAATCTGCGGATGATTCCTGAAATTCGCGTGGTGCGACTTCGCCGGGTCCTCGATGAGGATGCGCGGCTCCAGCCTCGGCCGGTTCTCTTTGCCGATCCAGGTCAGCTCCAGTTTGGTTTTATGGTTCGCCATGCTTTCGCCACGTTCCCGGTGTCCACGCGCCGTCACCCCTTCCCGCGCGCCATGTAACGGTTCCCCTTCTCACCGCGCAAGGGAAAGTCGGGGTTTCTTCTTCCCGCAGCGCATGCGAGGCGAGCCAAAGTCCAACCAACCCGCCGGCCGCCGCCAGCAGCGCGCCGCCAAGGGGAATCGAACGAACGCTCATACGGGCGCCCCTCCAGCGCGCGGGCGCGGTGTTGAAATCCGTCCGATCAGCCGGATCGGTCGGATCCCGGCTCCGCCCGCCGGCGCGGTCAGGCGGGCCGCCCTCACCGGCGGGCCACGTCATCGCGCAGCCATTGGTAGAAGGCGGGCGCGAGCGGGGGCCAGTCCATCTCGCGCGAGCGCGCCAGGTTCGCGGCGCGGGCGGCGCCGGGGTCCAGGGCGCGCGCGGCCCGCAGCGCGGCCGTCATCTCGCCGGGAGGAAAGAACACCCCGCCAGCCGCCGGCGCCATCTCGCGGAACAGCGGCAGGTCGGGCGCCACCACCGGGTGGCCGGCCGTCAGCGCGTGGGGGACGGATCCGGAGGAAAGGAGGGTGGTGGCCGCGAAGACGGTGGCGTCGGCGGCCGCCAGCATCAACGCCAAGTCGGGCGGGGAAAGGCCGCGCAGCGCCAGGCGAATACGGTGATCCGCGCGCGCCGCGCTCTCCAGCCGGGCGGTGAGAGCCGGAACCTGGCACGCCCCCGCGATCACCAGCGCGGCGTCGGCGTCGGGCGTTCGGGAGAAGGCCGCGGCGATCTCGGGAAGGCGCTTGTAGGGGCGCGCGGCGCCGAACGCCAGATAGACGAACTGATCCCGCGGCCAACCGAGGCGGTCACGCGCCTCCTCCCTCGGCGGCGGTTCGGGGAAGACGCCGCGGTAGTTCATCGAGGGCACGCGGAAGATCGGGAGGTCGCGCCGCGCCATGTCCCGCAGCCGCCCGGCCGCCCAGTCGGTGTGCGCCACGACGCCGTCCGCCCAGCGCAGGACGGCGCGGGCCACCATGCCGTCCAGCCGCGGCATCGGCGTGTCGTGCGGCAGCATGTTGTGCGCGGTGTAGAGCACCCGGTACCCCAGCCGCCGCGCGCGCTGGAACAGCAGCAGGAAACGGGCCGCGCCCGGCACTACGCCGATCCCGGATCGCGGAAAGAGCGTGTGCAGCCAGTGAAAGTGCAGCACCTCCACGTCGCCCGCCGCCTTGGCCAGCGCCCGGCGCGTGAGGCCGAACTCATCTACAATCTGTAATCCAAGCCTCTCCAGCGGAGCGTAGAACGCAATGAAATATGGATCCAGGTCGCGGCGATGGATCAGGGCGATTTTCACCATTCCGAAACCGTATGATGGTCTGCTCCTTCGCGGGCGTTCACTCCCGGCGGCCCGACACCCCCTATGGTATTGTAATTGATACCGTGACCCAAGGCTTCCCAAACCTTCGCGCTTTTCTCGATTTCCTCCGCCGCGCCGGACAACTCGCCACCGTGGACGCTCCGGTCGACCCCCGTCTGGAGGCGGCCGAGATCCATCGCCGCGTGATCGCCGCCGGCGGGCCGGCGCTCCTCTTCACCCACCCGCGCGGCGCCGACTTCCCCCTGGTCACCAACCTCTTCGGAACGGCCGAACGCGCCCGCGCCGCCTTCGGCCCGCGCCCCTTCCGGCTGGTGGGCGACCTCGTTCGCCTGGCCCACTCCTTCCTTCCGCCCAGCGCGGCCACGCTCTGGGCCGCCCGCGGCACGCTCTGGCGTCTCGCGCGGCTGGGAACGCGCCGCGTGCGCCGCGGGCCGGTGGCCGACGTGATCACCGGCGACCCGCGCCTCGACCGCCTGCCGGCGCTCACCTGCTGGCCCGAGGACGCCGGCCCCTTCCTCACCCTCCCCCTGGTCTACACCGAGCACCCCGACCACGGCGGCCACAACCTCGGCATGTACCGCATGCAGGTCTTCGACCCGCGGACCACCGGCATGCACATCCAGATCGTGCGCGGAGGAGGCTTCCATCACGCCGCCGCCGAGACCCGCGGCCGCCCGCTGCCGGCCACCGTCTTCCTCGGCGGGCCGCCGGCGATCACGCTGGCCGCCATCGCTCCGCTGCCGGAGAACGTCAGCGAACTGCTGCTCGCCTCCGCCATCCTCGGCGGGCGGCTGCCCATGTGCCGGCCGCGGGCCTTGCCGCCCCATCCCCACCCGCTGGCCGCGGAGGCCGAGTTCGCGCTGCTCGGCGACATCCCGGCCGGCGAACGGCGCGCCGAAGGCCCCTTTGGTGATCACTACGGGTACTACTCGCTTCGCCACGACTTCCCGATCTTCCGCGTGAAGACGATCGCCCGCCGCCGCGACGCCATCTTCCCGGCCACGCTGGTCGGCACGCCGCGGCAGGAGGACTTCTTCATCGGCGATCTCCTCCAGGAACTGCTCGCCCCGCTCTTCCCGCTCGTGATGCCCGGCGTCGAGCGGCTCTGGGCCTACGGCGAAACGGGGTACCACTCGCTGGCCGCCGCCGTGGTGCGCGAGCGGTACGGCCGCGAGGCGATGGCGTCGGCCTTCCGCATCCTGGGCGAGGGGCAACTGGCGCTCACTAAGTTTCTTCTGGTCACCGACCGCCACGTGGACCTGCGAGACATCCGCGCGGTGCTGGAGCATCTGTTGGCGCGCACCAACCCGGAGACTGATCTCTTCGTCATCGCCAACCTGGCGATGGACACGCTGGACTACACCGGACCGGACCTCAACCAAGGCTCCAAGGGCGTCTGGCTCGCCCTCGGCGACGCCGCCCGCGCGCTGCCCCGCCGGTTCGCCCCGCCCTGCTCCCCGCCCGACGAAGTCCGCGACCCCCGCGTCTTCTGCGGTGGCTGCCTGGTTCTCGGCGGGCCGGCCGCCGCCAAGGACCGCGACTTCCCGGCGCGGCTGGCCGCCCACCCGGCCTTCGCCGGCTGGCCGCTCATGGTCCTGGTGGACGACCCGGCGCGGACCTGCGCCAGCCCGGTGAACTTCCTGTGGACCACCTTCACCCGCTTCGAGCCGGCGCGTGACCTGTACGCGGCGCGCACGCGCGTGGTGCGCAACCACGTCGCCCGCACGCCGCCCATCGTCATCGACGCGCGCCTCAAACCGGGCTTCCCCAGGGAACTCTTCTGCGACGAACACACCGCCGCGCTCGTCACGCGCCGGTGGCGGGAGTACTTCCCAGCCTCCGGCCCCCGCGTGGAGATGGGCGACTCGAACCGCGCCCACCTGGCGCCCGCCGCGCCCGGTTGATCTCCCGCCCCGCGCCCCTCGCCTTTGGGTGCTGGGTGTTGGGTGTTGGGTGCTGGGGATATCCCTCTCCCCGTCTCCCCGCCGCCTCGCCCCCATTTCCCGCCTTCGCGCCTTCCAGCGTTCCCGCCTTGCCCGCCCCGCCGCCGCCCTCACACCGCCTCGCCCGCGGCGGAGGCGGAGGCCCACGCCCATTGGAAATTGAAGCCCCCGAGGAAGCCGGTGACGTCGAGCACTTCGCCGATGAAGTACAGCCCCGGCGTGTCGCGCGCCTCCAGGGTTTTCGAGGAGAGGCCGCGCGTGTCCACGCCGCCGACCGTCACCTCGGCGCGGTCGTAGGATTCGACGCCGCCGGGCACGAACCGCCAGCCGTGCAGACCGCGCGCCACGGCGGCGATGTCGTGGTCGCTGAGCGAACGGAGCGGCGTGGTGGGCGGCGGGCCGCGGCGCGGGAAGGCCGCGAGGCTTTTTGGCAAGATGTCGCCGAGCGCCGTGTTCAGGCGCGCGGTGGGGCGCGCGGCTCGCGCGGCGCGCAGCCGCTCCTGTATCGGGCAATCCGGCGCCAGGTCCACCTCCACCGGCTCGCCCGGCGTCCAGTACAGGGAAGCCTGGAGGATGACCGGCCCGGACAACCCGCGATGGGTGAACAGCAAGCCCTCCGTGAACTCCGCCCCGCCGCATCGCACCCGGGCCGGGACGGAG
The DNA here is from genome assembly GCA_016209585.1 of Planctomycetota bacterium. Taxonomy (GTDB): domain Bacteria; phylum Planctomycetota; class UBA8742; order JACQVU01; family JACQVU01; genus JACQVU01. The sequence goes on along the minus strand of JACQVU010000074.1, from coordinate 7,555 downwards.
ACCCCCGCCAGGTCCGCCAGCGCCGGATCGAGCGGCGGAACGCCGCCGGCCGCCGCGGCCTGCCCCCCCGCCGGGGCTTCGCCGCCGGCATGCTGCGAAACGTCCGCGTCGGTTCGCGCGAAGGTGAAGGGAACCAACCCCGGCCTGGGCGGAACGATCTCCAGTCCGAACTGCTTCGCCAGCCGGTATCCGAGGTCGCTCGCGCCCAGTTTGGGATACGAGAGGCCGCCGGTGGCCACCACCAACCTGCGCGCCCGGACCTCGCCGCCGGTCGTCGCCACCCGGAAGCGCGCCGCGTCGGCGTCGGCGCCGGAGAGCGCGGCCACTTCCAGAACCCGGCAGCCCGGGCGCGCCTCCACCCCGGCCTTACCGCAGGCGGCGAGCAACATGTTGAGAACCTGGCGCGAGGAGCCGTCGCAGAAGAGTTGGCCATCCTTCTTCTCATGCCAGGCGACGCCGCCGGCTTCCACCTCCGCCACGATCCGGGCTGGGGGGAAGCGCGCCAGGGCTGAAGCGCAGAACCGGGGATTGCGGGAGAGGTAGTGTTCCGGCGCGGCGCGCAGGTTGGTGAAGTTGCACCGCCCGCCGCCGGAAATGAGAATCTTCTTTCCGGCGCAGTCATTATGTTCTATCACGACGGCGCGGCGTCCGCGTCGCCCGGCCGTGACGGCGCACCACAGCCCGGCCGCGCCGGCGCCGAGAATGGCCACGTCCCAGACGGATGGGGGAGTCGAAGTGGACGATGACAACACGGGGGCTTCGCCGGGGGCCGCGGTTCACTGGCTTCCCTTCGGACTCCCGGGCCGCTGACGCGCCCATCACGGCGCGGGGAGCGCGGCCAGCAGGCGCTCGATCTCCGCGCGCGGCTCGGGGGGCAGGGGAGCCTCGGGGGAAGGCACGGTCAGCGCCTTTTCGTACCACTGCCGCGCGCGCGAGAGGATCGCCCGCCGCGCGTCGTCGCCGCTCTCGCGCTCCGCCGCGAGGCGCACGGCGTTGCCGAAGTACTTGTAGAACTCCCAGCCGCCCATGCCGGTCTCTTCCGCGCGCTGGAAGTGGTCGATGGCGGTGGCCAGCCGGGCCGGGTCGGACCCGATGGAGACGTAGTCCATCATCGCCTCCTTGGAGTGCACGTGGTAGGTGGCCCAGAGCCAGCGGGCCTCCAGGTCGCGGCGCAGGGCCGCGCCCGCGCCCGTCAAACGGGCCGGCGCCAGCGCGCGGGCGCGGCTGGTTTCGCGCAAAAGGGCGCGGCTCCAGGTGAGGTTGTCGGGATCGCGGGCGTAGTGTTCGTGGAGGAAGCGGGCGTAGCGCGCGCGCACGTCCCAGCGGTCGGGGGCCAGGCGCAGCGCCGTGCGCAGCCAGCGGTGCGCGGCGGGGAGGTCGCCGCGCGCGGTCTCCACGCGGGCCACCTCCAGCGAATAGCGCACGCTGTCGGCCTCGCGCCAGGTGAACGCCAGGAGGCGAAGGACCTCGTCGTGCCGGCCGCGCCGGAGTTGGATTTCGGCGATCTCCTGGAGCGCCTCGCGCGAGACGTCGGCGCCCAGTTCCCCCGCGCCCTTGGGGTCGTTTTGGAAAGCCTCCTGGAACAGTTCCAGCGCGCGCTGTTCGTCGCCCTCCTCGAACTCCAGCCGCCCGAGGTTGACCAGCAGATCGTAGTCCGCGCGGTGCACGGCCAGCCCGGACAGAAAGGCCTCCCGCGCCTCGCGGAACTCATGGCGCCGGAAGTGGCAGACGCCGGCCACGTTGTGGGCGTTGATGAAGTTGGGGTGCAGCGCCAGGCAGGCCTCGGCGTGGTCGAGCGCCCGGTCCGGCGCCTCCGTGGCCAGGAGGAAAAGCGACATCTTGTGTTGCAACTCGTGGTCGAACGGCCACGCGGCGCACGCCTGGGCCATGTGCTCCCGCGCGGCGTAGGTGTCGCCCAGCCGCGCAGCCTCGTCGGCCAGGCGCTCGAACCGCCGTGCGCGCCACACGTCGCCCCAGCGCCAAAGCGCGTCGCCGCCACCGGTCACCACGGCCAACGCCAGCGCCGCGCCCGACGCGACCCGACCCGCCACGCGCCCGCGACGCGGAACGGCGGCTGAGACGGAGACGGACGGAGCGTTCCCGGAGCCGGAGCCGGTACACGGCGCCGTCGCCACCGGCGCGGCCGCCGGCGCGGCCGCGGTTACCGCGCGCCCGTACCCCAGCACGGCGCCCGCGATCACGTAAAAAGCCGCCGTGACCGCGATGAACTCCCGCGGAAAGTCCACGGCGCCATGCGCCAGCGCCACGGTGACGGCCAGCAGAAGCGCCAGCGACGCCGCCGGAGCGCCGGGGAGGTCCGCCCGTCGCGCCAAGCGCGCCGCCGCCACGAACAGCCCGCCGAAGAACAACGTGTAGGCCGCGAACGCCAGCCAACCGGCTTCGATGAGCGTTTCCAGGTGGTCGCTGTGCAGCCGCCGCGGCTGGCTGGCGGCGGTGAAGTTGCGCGGCACGCCCGGTTCCCAGTCGGTGGTGACGTGGCGGGGGTAATGGAACTTCCAGTTGCCCGCGCCCACGCCGAACAGGGGCAGCGCCGTGGGGTCGAAATCGCCCGTCTCCGCGTTCCAGCCGAGCATGGGCAGCGACTCGCGGTAGCGCTTGAAGCGCCCTTTGTCGCCACCCGGCTCGAAGAAGGAGGCGACCGTCCTGGCGAACGTGGCCTTGAACACTTCCTCGTGCTCCGCCGTGCGCCCCGGCTGGCCAAACACGTTGACCAGCCCCGACGCGCCCGCCCAGACCGCGACGGCGAAGGCCGCGACGCTCCCCGCCACCGCCAGACGCGCGCGCGTCGTGCGCCACCGCGCCCAAGCCAGGGGCGCGCCGGCGGCGAGCACGACGAGGGCGCCAAGCGCCAGCGCCGCCCAGGCCGTGCGGCTCTTGGCGAGCAGAACGTAGAGCACACAGGCGAACGCCGCCACCGCCGCCGCGCGCCGGAGGGCGGGACGGCGCGCCAGCAGGAACAACCCCAGCGCCGCCGGCAGCGAGGCGTTGACGTAGGCGGCGGCGATGTTCTTCACGCCCAGCGTCGCGGCCATGCCGTTCACGGGGGAGAAGCCCCATCCCAGCACGGCGCGGCCGTCGCGCGTCGCGCCCGGCACGCCGTGGATCGCGGCCCAGAAGCCCTCGCGCACGTCCACGCCCGTCGCCCAGACCACGTATTGCCATAACCCCAAGATCGAAATGACCGCCCCGCCGGCCGCCTGCGCCGCGAGCAACAGGACGAGCCGCCGGCGGGTGCGGACGAACCGGGCGGCCGACCACGCCAGCACGCCGTACGCGCAGGCCCGTTCGACCGTGATCTCGGCCTCCCACGGGTTGACCGCCCCCGCGATGGAAACCCCCAGGAAGGCGAGATAGAGCAAAAGCCCCGCGAATGGCGCCGTGCGTTCGACGCCCACGCCACGCCGCGCCACGTCAACGGCCGCGAGCACGCCCAGCGCCGTGGCCGCCGCGGTCAGCAACACTCCTTGCGGCACGAGCGAGAACTGGATCACCAGGGCGTCGAGGAGCGCCTGCGAATGCCCCCGCGGCGTGGTCACCGTGACCGGCGCCACCGCCACCGCCAGCGGCAAGACCAGGGCCAGTGCGCAGAGCAACGCGCCGTGCACGGCCTCAACGAACGGCCCCAACCTTTTTCCGAGGCCTCCTGATAGTCCGGTCATGCGCCAAGAGGAAGAAGGTGGGGCAGGCCTCCGTGCCTGCCCAGCGCGCCGACGCGGCGGGTAGGGGCGGCCCTTGTGGCCGCCCTGCCTCCGTTCCTGCCCGCGACACCCCGCGCGCCGGCAGCCGCGGGCGAATGATAGTCGATCTCCGCCCCGGTTTCACCGCGTTCGCCACCTTGCGGACCGCTCACGGGCGATGATATCTCTCAGGAACTCAGGAACCCATGAAGCCCATCGGTATACATCATGGGCAGGCCGGACGTCGTCGCGGAGTTATAGAGCACGTTCGAGCCAAGCGTGTCCTTGGAGACGAAGGTTTCGATCACGCTTGTCGCGGGGTTGAGGTCGATGTCTGCGCCCGCGTGTTCGCTGGTGCGGTTTTTCAGAATTCCTCGTCGCCACTTTCGGGCTGGGCCGCGGGCGCGCCGCGCACCCCGTCGGGGAGAAGCGTCTGGGGGATGAGCGGCAGCAGGTCTTGCTCCGACTTCGCCAGCGCGACCTCGTCGGCGGAGATGGCGGCCAGGAGCGCTTCGAGCAGCGTGGGCGCGGTGTCGACGCCGAAACTCATGCTCTCTTCGTAGCCCTTGGGGTTCCAGATTTCCGGGGGGACGATGTAGCCGATCTCGCCGAAGCAGAGGCCGACGTTGAACTTGACCTTGCCGCGCATCTTCTCTTTCAGTTTGAACCCCAGTTCGGGATACATCTCGCCGGGGTTGGTGATGAACTCGGTGTCGCTGAGACGGATGAGCATGAACTCGCACGGCACCAGGCGCCGCCCCTGGGCGTCTTTCGGGAGGCTTTCAAAGATCGCCGTGGCGCCGCGCCCCCGAATGGCCATGCCCAGCGCGAACATCTGGTTCCCGAGCGGCAGCGCCACCCGGTGGCTGTAGACGAAAAACGTGTTGGAGCGCGAGAGGGGCGCCGCGCCGAGCGCCGCGGCCGCCTGGTCAGCCTTGAACTCGCCGATCTGCCGGCAGTCGTCGAAGGTGTTGCCGGGGGCGTTCGGGGTCTGCATGCCGCCGAGCGCGCCGGCGAAGAAGAGCGCGATTCCCCCGCCGAGGTTCTTTTCCAGCCGCTCGCGGAGGAAATGGGGATAGTCGCAACTGATGAGGTGCTGTTTCTCGTCGACCATTTCCGGGTGGGAAGCGAAGTTGGCGACGACGGCCACGCTCTTTCCGTCCAGCCCCACGGCCTGAAGCAGCGAGAGTTCCGGGTCGGTGACGTGGGGTGCATGGATGTCTTTCACCACGGTGGGGAGCGACACCGAGGCGACCTTGAACCGCGCCGGGCGGAGCGAATCCAGCGCCTGTTTCACGGCGGCGGCGACCTTGCCGGGCAGCGTGTCCAGGTAGGCGGGGTCGGCGCCGGACTCCAGCAGCGTGCGGCCCCACATGCCGATGGCGTCGGGGCCGTGATGGGTGTGCGTGGACGCGATCAGGACGCGGTTCCACGGCAGGCCGAAGCGTTTCACGATCTCGCCCTTGATGCGGATGCAGAGGTCGCTCGGCGCGCCGATGAGGTCCAGCGCCACCATGACGAGCGTGGCGTCGCCCCGTTTCACGGCCATGGCGCGCGCCCAGAGGTCGTCGTGGACGCCGAAGGCCTCGCGGTTCCGGCCGTACCCCGCGATGTACACGACGTCGCGCTTGCCGTTGCCGTTGCGGTCTTTGTACGGCTCGCCGGCGTCGAACCGGTTGTTGCCGTTCTGATCCTCGAACGTCTCCACCGCCGGCGTGATGGCCTCCTTCCCCGCGCCGACCAGGAAGACGCCGTCGTCCAGCGCCCAGAGGGGCGGCGCGACCGCGGCCAGCGACACGGCGACCAGGACGATAAGCGACGCGAGGCGGACCCGGGGTGAGATCATGTGACGATAAGCCGGAAATGGCGAGGTTGGAACAGATCCACGCCGCGCGGCCCAGCCACACCGGGCGCGGCGTCGCGGACGAATGAGGCGATGATATCACCCGCGCGCGAAAAGGCCAAACCACCCCCGGTGCGCGGATCCCGTTGCGCTGTGTGTAAATCCGTTGGCGCCGGTGGTTTGCCGTCGAGGTCGGCGGGGGTTTACCCCAATCGCCCCTGGATTTCCGCCGGTTTTTCGCGCCGGCTGAGGCGGGGCGTCGCTTTTTTTACCCCGCGTTCGTGCCCGGCAGGGTATTTGTTGGGACGTATACTGCCCGTATCTGGACCGGCCGCGCGATGCGACTCGCACCGACCGTTCGGAATGACGGTGCAGGTTCCGCAAAAGGCGGACCTTCGGCGGTTCCCGCCCATCCCGCGCGCGAGGCGAGTCACGCGAAGCCGCTGAGGCGCGGAGGTGTCCGGACACGTGTTCTTCCCGTGGGAGTCTTCTCCGCGTCTCCGTGTCTCCGCGTGACGTCCGCTCCGCTCTGCTTCTCTTCTTCTTCGCGCCTTCGCGCCTTGGCGTAACACTCTGCTCTGTTCTGCACTCTCTTCTTCTTGGCGTCTTCGCGGCTTGTTGTGAGAAACCTGCATCACGGCGGGATGTAGTACGCGCCACCGCCCCCGCTGACGATGCCGTCCCCGGCAGCAGTGTCGCCGTTTCCCCAGAAAAGGCAACGACCGCGCCAAGGCTCGGACCCGTCGCCGGTCCAAAGGAACGCGCCCTGTCCGGCCGTGGTGCTGTACTCCCAGTGGGTCCCGGCCGGCGCGCCGGTGGTGGTGGTGGCAGCCCAGGTGTCGGTGGACGGATCGTAGACGCCGCCGGTGTTGATCGATGACGATCCGTCATGCCCACCCCAGACGATCATCTTCGCCCCGGTCCAAACGGCGGTGTGCTTCCTCCTCGCAGCCGGCGCACCGCTCGTGGCGGTTGCCGTCCAGGTGTCGGTCGCGGGATCGTAGACGCCGCCGGTGTTGAAATACCCGAACGTACCGTCATATCCCCCCCAGACTATCATCTTCGACCCGGTCCAGAGGGCTGTGTGGCCGCCACGCGGCCGGGGCGCCGGCGTCGGCAATTGCCTTCACGAACACGCCGCTCTCGTCGAGCATGAACCCGGTTCCGAGGCTGCTGGCGCTGCTGAATCCGCCCCAGACGATGAACTTCTTGTGCCACGATTGCGAACCATCGCCACCGGTCCAGACGGCGGGTTGGCCAGCATGGCCGTTTTCGAAGTACCGCGCCTCCTCCAGCGCGAACGTGTGCACCCAGGAATCCGCGACGGCGATGTAGTAATTCTCGGTCCGCACCGTTTCAACGTTGCCCGCCGCGTCCGTGGCGAAGAACTTGAGCGTCGTGGTTGACGAAATGGCGATGGGAGAGGAGTAGATGGTGGAAGCGGTCGTCGGCGTCGAGCCGTCCAGCGTGTAGCGGATCGTGGAGGCTTCGTTCGCCGCGAGCGTTACGTTCTGAGCGGCGTTGAACAGCCCGCCCGCCGGCGTCGCCGTGGTCACGGGCGCGGTGGAATCGGCGGGGCCGAGAACGTAAAGTTGCGACTTCACCGTTTCAACGTTTCCCGCCACGTCCACGGCGAAGAACTTGAGCGTGCCGGTCGCTGACAACGTTATCGGTGAGGAGTAGACGGCTGAAGCGGTGGTGGAGAAGTTGGAGGGGATGAGGCTGTCGGGGGCGGCGAAGGTGGTGCGTGAGGGGGTGGAGGAGACGTTCGCGCACTTCGACTTCCCGCGGGAGCATCAGCGGCGGCTGAGGACGAACAATCCGCTGGAGCGTTTGAATCGAGAGGTGCGCCGTCGGACGCGGGTGGTGGGGGCGGTCCCGGACGGACACTCGGCGCTGATGCTGGTGTGCGCGCGGCTGCGGCACGTGTCGGGGACGAGGTGGGGGACGAAGCGGTACCTGGCCATGGACCTTCTGCGGGAGCAGGACCGTGAGCGTGGCGAAGGCGTGAAGG
>JACQVU010000073.1 GCA_016209585.1 Planctomycetota bacterium | reverse complement strand
CCCCTCCCCCTGGGGACGCACCGTGCTGGTGAACCGCGGTCGCGTGGACGGCGTCGCACCGGGAATGACCGTGGTGGCGGGAAAGGTTCTCGTCGGCCGCGTCATCGAGGCTGGCCCCGCCGTCTGCCGGGTTCGCCTGGTGACCGACCCGGCGTCGAAGATCGCGGTGACCATCGGCAAACCGGGAACGGTGGCGGTGGAGGGTGAACCCACGCCGGTCGACCGCGTGGCGGTGTGCAAAGGATCGGGCCGCGCCGACCCCGGCCTCACCGTGGAGTGGCTGGAGCGCGATGTCGCCGCCGGCGTGAGGGAGGGCGACCTGGTCTACACCTCCGGGGGAGAGGGCGTTTTCCCCAAGGGGCTGGTGGTGGGTCGCGTGACCCGCCTGCGGCTGGAAGCCGGCGCGGCCTTCGCCGAGGTGACGGCGGCGCCGGCGGTGGACCCGCGGCGCCTCTGCCGCGTGAGTCTGATCGCCGCCGCTCCAGCCGCGGCGGGGCTGGTCGCGGACCCGGCCGCCGGCTTCATCGCGGGCGACGCCGGCGACATCGCCCGCGCCGCGCCCTACGCGCGCGCGCCGGTGGCGCGGTGAGGGGCCGGGCCTGGCGATGGTCGCGCGATCTCTGCTCCCCGACCCAGAAACGGTCGCGGATCTCCCGAAGTGAACCCGCGCCATGTTTCGGTATCCGTTTCTGCTCGCCGTGACGTTCGCCATCCTGGCCGTCGAGTCGACGCTGCTGGCCGACGGCGACTTCGCGCCCGATCTCTCGCTGCTGTTTATCGTCTTCCTGGCCCTGCACGTCGAGCCGCCGCGCGTGGTCTCCTCCTGCATGGTGGTGGCGGCGCTGGAGGAAGTGGCCACCTCCGCCCCGGCGGGGTGCACGCTGCTGGGCGCTTGGGTGGTGGCGCACCTGCTTCGCGGCGTGCGGGAAGGGCTGTTCCGCGCCGACGTTCTCACGCTGGCCTTCATCGCGGCGCTGGCTGCGCCGCTGTTCCATGCGCCGGCGATGGCCGCCAGCCTGGCGCGCGGGCGCTTGGCGGCGGATGAGGCGGTGGCGCGCCTGGCGGCCACGAGTCTGTACACGGTGGCGCTGGCGCCGGTGGCGATGCTCATGTTCCACCTGGCGATCCGGGCGGCCGGGGCGCGGGTGCGGGGAAGGTCCTATGCTTTCTAACGCGGGCGCTTTCCGTCTCCTCGCCGGCATGGCGTGGCCCCAGCGCCGGCTTATCGCGCTGGTGGCCGGGCTGGCGACGCTTTTTCTGTTGATCGCCGCCCGCCTGGCGTGGATGCAGGTAGTACAACACGACGAGTACGCGGCGCTGGCGGGGCAATCGCGGGCGGCCACGGTTCTTCCGCCGCCGCGGGGGACGATTCGGGATCGGAACGGCGAGGCGCTGGCCGTGTCGCGGAGCGGATGGAGCGTCGCCCTGGTGTACGACGACTTCTACGCCCCGGAGTTCGACGACCGCGGCCGGCCCCGGCAGCCCGTCCGGCTGCTGAGCGACGCCGAGCGCCAGCGCCAGGACGGCGTGTTGCGCCGGTTGGCCGACCTGGCGGGGTCGGAGCGCTCCACGCTGGAGGAGTTCCGCCAGTTGGTGGACGACCATGCGGGAAAGATCGCGCGGGAGGTGGAGTCCATCCAGGAACTGCGCGCGCTGCGCGACCGCGCCGACGAGGCTGAGGCGCGCGCCGCGCTGGCGGAGCGGATCAGCAACGAGGCCAACCTGCGAACCGACCTGGAGCGTACGGACGACGCCATGCGCCGGCAGGAGATCGAAGACCGGATCGCCGACGAGCGCGACCTGATGGCCGAGGTTCGCGCCGAGCCGAAGATGGCCCAGCGGCAGGGGTACTTCGCGACCATCCTTCGCATCCGCCGGCTCCGCGACCTGGCGCGGCGGCGCGTGCCGTTGCTGCAAGACGTGCCGCGGGCCGCGATGTTGCGCCTGGAGACCGGCGGCGACGACTTTCTCGGCCTGCGCGTGGAAGCCGGCGCGACGCGCCAGTACCCGCGCGGCGCCGCCACCGCGGCGGTGGTGGGCTACGTGGACGATTTGAACAAGAACTTCTCGGACCTGAACGACGATTCCGCGCGGCGCGCGGGTGCTTTCTATGCCGCGGTGCTGCGGGGGGATGGGCTGTGCGCGCCCGGCGTGGTGGACCGGATCGGCCCGGAGCGTTTCCAGGCGTTCGAGCGGCGCGGGCGGTTCCGCGAACATCTCTACGGTTGGATCGGCGGCGTGGAGAACGCGTGCGACACCGTGCTGCGCGGCCGGTGGGGCGGCGCGTTGGTGGTGCGCGACGCGCGCAACCGGGTGGTCGAGGAGGTGGGGCGGGTGGACGCCATCGCGGGAGGCGACGTGACGCTCACCATCGACGCGCGGCTGCAGCAGGCGGCGCTGGCCGCGCTGGGGGACGCCCGTGGGGCGGCGGTGATGCTCGACGCCCGCACGGGCGAGGTCCTCTGCCTGGTGAGCGCCCCCTCCTACGACCCCAACCGGCTTCTCGGCGGGCGGGACGCCAGCGTGTCCGCCGACATCTTCCAGAACCCCCGCGCGCCGCTGCATAACCGCGCGCTGAAGGGGAAGTACCCCCCCGGCTCCGCGTTCAAGGTGATCACCGCCGTCGCGGGGCTGGAAGAGGGGGTGATCGAGCCGGACGCGACCGTGGAGTGCACCTATCTGTATGACCTCCGACCGGGCGGCGCGGGCAGCGGGCGCAGGACGCTTCCGTGCGGCCACCACCACGAGCAGATTCCGGGGTATCGCGACGTGAACGTCACGCGCGCGCTCGAAGTGTCGTGCAACGTGTTCTTCTATACCGTGGCCACGCGGCTCGGCGGCGAGAGGTTGGAGAAGTGGGCGGGCGCGTTCGGCGTGGGGGAGCCGACGGGGATCGACCTGCCCGGCGAGTACCGCGGCAAACGTCCCGCGGGCGCGGTCTATCCGCCGGACCACGTTAACGGGGAACTGGCGCTCTACGGCATCGGCCAACACACGGTGGCGACCACGCCCCTGCAACTGGCGCGCGTCATGGCCGCGGTGGCCAACGGGGGAACGCTCGTTTCGCCGCGCGTCATCGCCTCCGGAGCCGGAGACCCGCGGCGGGAGGAGCCGGGGTCGGGGGCGGAGGGGGGCGGAAGCCGGCGGCTTCCGGTCCGGGAGTCGACCTGGCGGGCGGTGCGGGAAGGGTTGCGCCAGGTGGTGTTCGGCCCGGAGGGCACGGCGCGGCGCGCCGGCCTGGCGGCGTTGCGGGCCGCCGGCAAGACCGGCACGGCGGAGGTGGAGGTGGCGGCCGACGGAGGCGGCGTGCGCAAGACCAACCATGCGTGGTTCGCCGGGTACGCGCCGTGGGACGCGCCGCGCGTGGCGTTCGCGTTGGTGGTGGAAGACACGCCCCTCTCCGGGGGAGCCGACGCCGCGCCGCGGGTGGAGGCGCTGCTCGCCGAGACGCGCGCGGCGTTCCCGGAATGGTGGGCATCGACCGGCGGCGAGCGCCGCAAGGAAGCCGCGGCGCCGGCGAAGGAAGCCGCGGCGCCGGCGGAGGAAGCTGCGGCGCCGGCGAAGGAAGCCGCGGCGCCGGCGGAGGAAGCTGCGGCGCCGGCGGGTGAAGGGGCGGGCGAAAAGGGGCCTGACCCCGTCGCGGGGGGCGAACGGCCATGACGTCCGACGTGGGGCTGGTCTTCCTGCGGCGCGTGAACTGGCCGCTGGTTTTCCTGGCGGGCGCGCTGATGGCGATCGGCGTGGGCGCGGTGCTCAGCGCCTCGCATGTGCCGGGCGACGCCGGCGACTTCCTGATCAACGACTTCGCCCAGCGGCAACTGTTCTGGATCGCCGGCGGGTTGGCGGTGGCGCTGGTGGTGGCGCTGGTTCCCTACGCCACGTGGGGGCGGCTGTCGTGGGTCATCTACGTCGCGGCCATTCTCCTGGTCGCCGCGGTCTTCCTGTTCGGCGTCTCCCGCGGCGGGGCGCGGCGCTGGCTGCGGCTCCCATACATGTTGATTCAGCCGTCGGAGTTCGTGAAGATCGCCCTCATCCTGGCGCTGGCCCATTTCTATCGCGACCGGCCTCACGGGCGCTTGCTCGCGGCGCTCGCCCCGCCCCTGTTCCTCGCCGGTTTGCCGATGGTGCTCATCGCCCTCCAGCCCGACCTGGGCACGGCGCTGGTGCTGCTGCCCGTGACGCTCGCGATGCTCTTCGCGGCCGGCGCGTCCAAACGCCACCTGGCCGCCACGCTGCTGGCGTGCGTCGCGCTGTCGCCCCTTTTGTACTTCAACCTGAAACCCTACCAGCGGGAACGCATCACGGGCTTCCTGGACGGCTCGGTGGAGAAGGCCTACCAGCAGTATCAATCCAAGGTGGCCATCGGCTCCGGCGGGTTGCTCGGCAAAGGCTATATGCAGGGAACGCAGAACATCCTTGAGTACCTGCCCGAACGACACACGGATTTCATCTTCAGCACGATCGCCGAAGAGTGGGGGCTGGTGGGCGGCCTCATTCTCCTCGCGCTCTACTTCGCGTTCCTGGCCACCGCCACGCTTTCGGTCTATTTCAACCGCGACCGCATGGCCCGCCTGCTGGCGGTGGGGGTGGTGACGCTCTTCGCCACGCAACTCACCGTGAACGTCGGCATGACCCTCGGCTTGATGCCCATCACCGGCCTCACGCTGCCCTTCATCAGTTATGGCGGCAGTTCGCTGCTCACCTCCTCGGCCGGTCTTGGGCTGGTGCTGGGCGCCGGGCTGCACCGCCGCTCCTCCGTCGCGGCCACGGAAAAGGACGACGCGTAGCCCCGTACTCTTTTCATCGCCCGCCGCGTACAATGCGGTTTCATCGGCGCGTGGCGCAGGCGGGAGATCGCCATTCGGGTCATGGCTTCAGATGCCGATATCCTGTTCGGGAAGATCGCCATCAAGCGGGGTTTCTGCTCCAAGGAGCAGGTGCGCCACTGCCTGCAAGAGATGGAGAACGAGGGCGACCGGCCCCTGGGCGCCATCCTCGTGGCCAAGGGCTTCCTGACGGCTCAGCAGGAAGCGGCCATCGCCAGCGTCTGCGCCCGCAAACTGGGCGAGCCGCCTCGCGAGCCGAAGTCCCCGGCGGCGGCCCCCTTGTCGGCCGACCAGGGGCTGTTCGGCCGGTTGCTGATCGAGCGCGGCTACGT
>JACQVU010000072.1 GCA_016209585.1 Planctomycetota bacterium | reverse complement strand
CCCGCGAGGACCAACGCCCTCTCAAACCCCGTGAAAAAAGGAGGCGACGGGGGTACACCCCGCCGAATTTGTGTTGCGTAAACGGTAGAGAGTCCTACGGGAGCGGCCAGCGCGGCGGGCATTACGGTGGCGGCTTCACTTCGACTGACCAAGTAGTAGTAGGGGGCGTGCGGAGTACCGCATGGCGAGGGGCGAGGAGCGGGGGACGGGGGACGCGAAGAGAACCACGAATGAACACCAATTCAGACGGGGTTCACGGTTCCCAGTGAACCGCGAACGTGCGGTCGTTCCTCATTTGTGTCAATTCGTGTCCATTCGTGGTTCCGCGCGCCGCCGCCGCTTGGCCACGAAAAGGCACAGAAATCACAAATGTTCTTGTGTCTCTTGTGCTTTTTCGTGGCCAGTTCGTAGGGTGCGCACCGACGCCGCCGCAGCCGCGGAGGATGGAAACATCGATGCACATGATGTACAGGATTCAGAGATGGTCTCCATCCTGTTTATCCGGTCAATCCATGTTTGAATTCTCCGTGACCGCCGCACACCACGCGGGCGGAGGTGGTCGCCGGATCAATCGGCGCGCACGGCGCGTCCTACGGGCTGGTGCTCTTCGAAGTCCTTTGAAATAGGTTCTTACCGTTCCCGGCGATACCACCCCCGCCGCTCGATCTCGGCGCGGACGGCGTCGGGAATGAAGCCGGTCACGGAAAGCCCGGCGCGCAGGCGGGCGCGGACGTGGGTGGAAGATATCTCCACCAGGGGCGCGTCAAGGAAGTCGGCGCGGAGTTGTTCCCAGCGGCCCTGGGGGAACGACGCCCGGAGGTCGTCGAGCCGATCGCGGGGGAAGCCGGCGCGGGGATAGGTGAGGAAACGACACTCCGCCAGCAGTTCTTCGGCTGACCGCCAGCGGGGCAGTTCGGCGAGCGAATCGGCGCCGATGAGCCAACAGATCTCGTCAGCCGGGTTCGCGGCACGGAGGGCGCGCACGGTGTCGATGGCGTAGCTCTCGCCGCCACGGCGCACCTCTTCGTCCCAGGTCTCGAATCCCGACGACCCGGCGGTCGCCAGGCGGGTCATGGCCAACCGGTCAGCCGCGCCGGCGCCGTCGGTTTTTTTGTGGGGTGGCGTGCCGGCGGGCACGAAGAGCATGCGGTCCACGGCGAACCGTTCAAGGGCCAGACGGGCGATGATGAGGTGGCCGTTGTGGATGGGGTCAAACGTGCCGCCGAAGACGCACAGCCGGGCCATGACCGATCGACCGGGCGTCACTTGCGTGGCCCGTCGGCGCCGTAGCCGGCGGGGCGGCGCAGCAGCGTGACGCGGCCGGAATAGCCGCAGACGATCAACTCGTCCGTGCCGTTGCGCTCGTCGAGTTCGGCGGCGACCACCCAGTGGCCGCGGTCAGTGTCGGTGAAGAGAGGCTCCGCATGCCATTGGTCGTGTTCGTCGCGCGAAACCAGTTCCACCACCTTGGAGTAGCCGAACAGCGCCACCGCCTCCCGGCCGTCAGCGTGGAAGCGGCCGGCGGCCACGCCCCGCGCGCCGGGCGGGCCGTAGTAGACGCATTGGAAATCAAACGCGCCGGCTGGCTCCGCGCCGGGCGCGGGCGGGGCGTCGGGAAGCGCGGCGCGCAGCAGCCGGCCGTCGTCGCCGACGGCGTAGGCCACTTGCCCTTCCCGCGTCCAGCCCACGGCCAGGCGGGCCAGGGCCTGTGGCCCGGCGAAGAGCACCGTTTCGCGGTAAGCGATCCCGCCGTTCGCCGGGGCAGCGCCGTTGGCCGCGGGCGAAGCGGGCGCTTCAGCCTCCGGCGAAGCCGGACCGCGCAGGAGGCGGAGGGCGCCGTCCTGTGAGACGGTGAGCAGAGAGTCGGCCTCGTCCAGCGGCGAGAAGCGGAAGGGCACGGCGTCGCGGACGCGGGCCGGCCCGCGAGCGATCTCCACCGGCGTCCAGGGAGCGCCGGGCGCGGCGGGGGGGTCGAGGCGCACGGTAAGCCCTCGGAGGGTGAAGGCGTAAAGTTCGGGCGCGGCCCGGCCGAGCAGGCGGGCGGCGCAAAGCGTGTGCACCTGGTCTTCGGCCCACCAGATGACGTTCTGATTGAAGCCCCCCTGCGGCAGGGCGACAATCTGGTAGACGTTGCCGCGGAATCCCCCCACGTAGAGTTCCGGCCTGTCGCGGCGCGGGTCGACGTCGCCGAAGGCCAGGGCGCTGCCCGTCTGGCCGTCGAACACCGTTTGCCAGGCCACGAAGCCGCCGCCGTCCTGGTAGATGACGGGCGCGCGGCCCAGGTCGTCGAGCGCCACGATCTCCGACCCCGGGTAGCGCGGCAACAGGTCGAACGCGGCCACCCGCCAGACGCCCCGGGTGTCGGATTTCCAGACCTCCTGCGCCTCCCAGCCAGGGGATGCTTCCGTGGCGGGTGGCGACAGAGGCTTGTCGTCCGCGGTTTTTTCGGACTCCGGGAGATCGCGTTTGAGGCGTTCGAGCAGGGCGTTGGTGCGATCCAGCAGCGCCTGGGTGTCGTCGGCCTTGGCCTCGCGGGGTTCCGGGTCGCGCGGTGGTGGTGGTTGGTCCCGATACCCGCCAACGCAAGATACCGACAGGAGCAGCAACAGGGCGGCGCTCGCCGCGAGCGAGTGGGTAACGGCGGTCATACCGGCCTCTTTCGTCAAACGGGAGAGCGTCTCACGCCGCCACGAAGCGCGCTCCGGCGGCGGCGTTCATCTCGCGCCAGGCGCGATTGAGGTCCGACTGCCACACCGCCAGCGTCACCGCGATGCCGATGGGCGGAGCGCAGATGCTCAGGAGCAGGAGGAGAGGCCAGATGTCAACGGCCGCGCCCGCCGGCAGCCCCACGCGGCGGGGAATGGAGGCGATGCGGCGCGAGCCTTCGTAGACCAGGTACCACCAGTAGAGGGTGCCGGTGCAGAGCACCAGGATGACGTCGACGATGGGCCGGTTGATGGGACGGGAGCGAAAGAGCCAGTACAGTCCGTATATCCCGCCGGTGACGATGGTGAGGGCGATCTCGACGATGATCAGGTTGCCGCGCGGGTGGGCGGCCTCGCGGGCGTCGTCGGCGACCAGCCAGGCCCAGACCAGGCCGCCAAGGCCGCCGGTCAGAATGGTAACGAGCACCCAGGGAAGAATGCTCCGTTCACACCCCACGCGCATGGTCATGGGCGGCTCCTGAATGGGCGCTCACGCGCCGGCGTGGCCGACGCCGAGCGCGGTTTCGCCCTGGGCGTGGTCTTTCTCCTTCTTGTCGCCTTCCTTCTCCTTCGGCTTCTCCTTGTCACCGTCCTTCTCTTTCGCCTTTTCGTGCTCAGGCACGCCGCACACCCGTTCCAGCGTGCTGACGCGGCCCCGCATCTCGGTCATCTTCTCCTTCATTTCGTCCATCTCCCGGCGACACTCGCGGGAGCAGCCGCTGCCACCGAGGGTGACGGCGCAGCCCGGCGCGACGAGGAGTAGCGGCGCGAGGGCGAAGAGAGCGACGCGAAAGAGGCGAGAGGGGTGGCGCATGGGGGTCGGGGG
>JACQVU010000062.1 GCA_016209585.1 Planctomycetota bacterium | reverse complement strand
TTGACGGCCCGCAGGAGATCGTCGAACGAACGCTGCACGCGCCCCAGGTCGGTGATCAGTTTCGCGCCGGTGTTGACCGCCTTGCCCTGGCCGGTGATCGCGGTGGAAGGATCGATGAGTTCTCCGGCGTAACTGTTGGCGCGCATTCCCAGCGGGCTGAGCAGCGTCTCCTCAATGAACGGCGCCACCTCCGGCCCGTACCCCGCGCTGGACTTGGGACCGGACCAGCGCCGATAGTTTTTCTCGTAGGGGGCGGGGTGCAGGAACTCGCCGGTGTAGTCGTTCGCCAGGCAAATGACCCAGGCCTGGTCGAAGCCGAGCCTCCGGGCCTGCTTTTTCAAGTTGATCGCCACCGGCATGGTGCAGCGGCCGGGCAGCGTCATCAGGATCGTCTTGTCAACGATGATGGTCTCAAACTCCGTCTCCGGGGGCACGAAACGGGCGTAGAGGCCCGACCCCTTGGGCATCGCCGCCCGCGCGTACCGCCACTCGAAGCGGCTCACCGGCCCGGCCTTCGTCCGCTTCACAAGGTCCACGATGGCCCCGCCCAGCCCGTCGCCGATGGCGGCGGCGTGCTCGAACGTCTTCGCGATGGAGTCGGCCTCCGGCAGCGTGCCTTCCGGCGCGCGGGAGAGGTCCAGTTTCGCGGGGCCTTCGTCCACCGTGTCATAGCCGGAGGGGAGCGCCTCCGGCTCATCCGGGTTCTCTTTCAGGGCGTAGCCGGCGTCGGTGTTTCCCGACGCGAAGAAGAGGAACCCGATCGACTCGCCCAGCGCACGGCGGGAGGCGGCGCGGGCGAAGCCGGGAATCTCGGCCGTAATCTGCAACGCGCCCCAGGAGACGCGCGACGGGGTGATGGCGTAGTTGGCCACCACCCCCAGGAGGCGACCGGAAGTCGACTCCACCCGCATCACGTTCAGGTCGCCGTCCAGGGGGCCGTTGATGTCCACCTTGTTGCGGTTGAAGCGGCGCTCCTGCGCCCGGCCGAAGCCGATGCGCGCCGCCGTTTTCCGATCGTGGGCCTTCTCGACGGTCTTGGCCAGGACGCCCAGCATCCCGTCCGCCAGCGCGGCGTCGTAGGAGCCGGTGGAGTCGTCCAGCGACTGCAACGCGAACCGCTTCAGGAGCGCCGGAACGTTGCGAATGCCCGGCAGCCGCTGCGCGTCGAGAACCCCGCCCGGCCCGCTGTGGTTGTTGGTGGCGGCGATGAGCAGATTCTCGGCCGTGACGCCATACTTCTTGTCGATGCGAGCCAGGAGGTCGTCGCGCACCACGGCGTAGATGCCCAGGAGGTCCAGCGACACCACGGTGTAGGAGGCCCCGTCGACCTCCAGCGCCATGGCCTCGCACCACACGCGGTCGTGCACCCCCTTGCTGGGGCGGTTCCGCCGCTGTCCGTACCCGGCGAGCGGCACGGGGCGGTCGGGGGTGATGTCGCCCCGTGCGAAGCCGGCTTTCAGATCCACCGCCCGCGCCTCGCGGGTGGGCGCGGCCGCCAGCGCGGCCAGGAGAAAGAACCCGACGAAACGGGTACGCCACGAGCGAAGCATGGATCCTCCCGGAAGATTGACCTCATGGCGCACCGGCGGCGGACCTGGGAAGAGCCTCCGGCGACCACGGGTCGCCCACTCTTCTCCGCCGCTTCGGTTGACCGCCGTGCAATTTGAGCGTCGGGAAGTTTACCCGCCGCGCCACGAAACGTCCAACGTTCTCCGGCGTCAGGCGCAGTTGACCCTGGCATCGTCTCGCATGGAACCTTGTGTCCTGTGTGCCTTCTGTGGCCATTCGTGTCTCCATATTTCCCTGTTTTGTTCCGCGCCCAACCGCTTCGGCCATCGCCGCGTAACCACGACCGGTTTCCGCTTGACGAGTCGGCCCTGGTGGGCAAGAATCGCCGAGTGTCGCGGGATCGCGCGGGTCTCGGCGACGCCGGAGGGCGTCACAACGTTCGCCGGTCGGTCCCCGATAGCTCAACGGTAGAGTAGGCGGCTGTTAACCGCTTGGTTGCAGGTTCGAGTCCTGCTCGGGGAGTTCTTCGCGGGTCAAGGGGTGAAGCATTGAGAGGTCAGCGGTTGGGGCGACCCGCTCCCGTCCGATCTCCGTTGTTCCATCGAAGTATCACCATAATTCGATAGACGAAGCCGGGTTTCGCTTGGCGTCGGCGGGGCGCGGGCCTATACTGGCGCCCCATGTGGAGGCGCGCCGCCGGGCCGTGGTCCGCGCGGAGTCCCGGACAGGGCGCGTTCCCAGCGTACTCCCCAACCCTGGAGCAGGTCATGGCTCACACGGAATCAGCCGTCAAATCCCGCGGCAACGGCCGGGCGGGCGCGTCGTCGGGCGGCGCGACGCGGGCGCGCGCCCGCGCGCTGGTCGCGTCCCGTCCGGGAGCGCCGAGGAAGAAGGGCGACTTCCAGGTCAAAGACCTCTCCCTCGCCGACTGGGGCCGCAAGGAAATCCGCCTGGCGGAGGAGGAGATGCCGGGCCTCATGGCCTTGCGCGCGAATCTCGGCGCGGCGAAGCCGCTGGCCGGCGCGCGCATCACCGGCAGCCTGCACATGACGGTGCAGACGGCGGTGCTGATCGAGACGTTAGAGGCGCTGGGCGCGCGCGTGCGGTGGGCCTCGTGCAACATCTTCTCCACGCAGGACCACGCCGCCGCGGCCGTGGCGCGGGCGGGCACGCCGGTCTTCGCGTGGAAGGCGGAGACGCTGGAGGAATACTGGGACCTCACGCTGCGGGCGCTCACCTGGGAAGGCGGCGGACCGGACCTGATCGTGGACGACGGTGGCGACGCCACGCTGCTGGTCCACCTCGGCCATGAACTTGAGGAAGAGGTCCGGGCCACGGGCAAGGTCCCGCCGATCCGGACCGACAACAAGGAAGAGCGCATCATTCACGCCCTGCTGCGCCGTACGCTCGCGGAAGACGACGGCCGGTGGCATCGCATGGTTCCCGGCATTCGCGGGGTGTCGGAAGAGACCACCACCGGCGTCCACCGCCTCTACGACTGGATGAAGCGCGGGAAACTGCTCTTCCCGGCCATCAACGTGAACGATTCCGTCACCAAGTCGAAGTTCGACAACCTGTATGGC
>JACQVU010000061.1 GCA_016209585.1 Planctomycetota bacterium | reverse complement strand
TGTCAGTTGTCAGCACCGGACGCGGGCTGGGAGGTCCTCCCGGGAATGACACGGGCCGTTCACGACGAGCGAGCCAGCGTGCCGTTGGTGGAGGGGATGATCCCGGAAGTCCTCCCAGCCCGACGCCGATGCAGTTTTTCAGCCTCCGGGGCGGCGCGCCGCGACACGGGGAACAGGTGACCGCTTCGCGGCGCGCGCCCAGTGCTTCCATTTTTCGCGGCCCTTCCGTCCGATATCGTCGCCCGCGCGCCCAACGCCGCCGGCGAGCCGTCAGGCCGGCCGGCGCTCGCCCTCCAGGCGGCGGGCTTTGCGCAGCGCGGTCAACAGCGTCCAGCGTTCGTCAACCACGTTGAGCGCGAAGTCCATGGGCATGCCGTAGCGCTGCGCCACCCGGCGGCCCTCTTCCATGCGGCGCTCGGCGACGATGGCGCGCATCTTTTCGACACGCTCCGGATCCACGAAACTGAACACCCGCGGCACGGGCTGGTCGGACTCGTCGAGGTCAGCGTACTTGCTGGGGCGCATGCTCCTGACGGTGGCTTCGCTGGTGTTCATCGCTTCCCCCTTTTCTCTCCAACCTCCGCCGCCCGGTCTGGGCGCGCGGCGCGCCGCGCTCGATGGTTCACACTTGGTTATCGGTGCCGATTGCGGCGTCGCTGGACAGAGAAGCAAATCGCGGCGCGCTTGTGTCGCCCCCTCAAGATCGGCCACAACGCCTTACGCGGCGGGGTGTTACGTCATTCCGGGCCATTCGGCGCGGTATTCATCAACCTGTCTTGGATTGAGACGCTGTTTCAGCGTGAGTCGGCCGGATGCGCCCGAAAGAGACGATATCTTGAGAAGATGATGTGTAGGTACGCTAGTGTCGGAGATGGGCCACACTCATGTGGCAGGGGGTTGCTGACACTTGGCACTGACAACTGGTTGCTGACAACTGACAACTGATTCCGGGGGTAATATGTCGAGGGCGCCCGTCGCCGGCCGGCAAGTCGCAGCCGGGCGTAGCGCGAATGGTCTACCGAAATAGGCTCTTCGCAGGGCCACCCGATGATCCCTCCACCCCCCCGCCTGGCCCGCGCCGCGCTGCTGCTCAGGAGCCGCCTCTTCCGCCGCGCGACCGCGGCGCTGGCCGTGGGGCTGGCGGCGGCCTTCGGCGCTTTCGGCTTCCTGCTGGTCGGCTACTTCGAACGCGCCGTGCGCCAGGAACAGCAGGCCCGCCTGGAGGGCGCGGCCGCGGTCGTGGCCTCGGCCATCCATCCGCTCTACCTCCAGGCGCTGGCCCCGGGCGACGACGTCCCCCTCCCGGCCGCCGACGCGGACGACGGCGCGCGCCCCGCCGCGCCGGGCGACACGTTGTTTCAGCATCTCTGCGCGCTGCTGGAGGAGCACCGCGCGCGCACCGGCGCGGGCGAGGTGGCGCTGTTCGACCCCGATCTCCGCCTCCTGGCGTGGGCCGCCGGCGGGGATCCGCCCGAAGGGGGCGGGCGACGCGCCATCGGCGCCGACGACCCGGCGACCCGCGTGGACCTGGCGGACGGCGACCGGCTGGCTGCTTTTCGCGCCGGCCGCGCCGTGACCTCCGACCTCGTCGCGCGGCTGGGGGGCGGCGAGTATCAGCGCGCCTACGCCGCCGTGCGGGGCGCGGACGGCCGGGTGGTGGGCGGCGTGGCCGTCGCCTTGCCGAGGCGGATCGAAGAGACCCTGTCCCGCGTCCGCCGCGGCGTCTGGGCGCTGGTGGGGCTGGCGGGCCTCGCGGCGCTGGTCATTGGAGCCGTTATCACCCGTTCGTATACCCAGCCCGTGGTCTCTCTGGCGGGCCGCATGGCGGTCTCCGCCAAGGACGGCTTTCCGTCGCCGGCGCCGGTGTCCGCGCGGCGCGGACGCGGCGACGAGATCGACGACCTCGTGCGCGCCTTCAACTCCATGCTCGCGAGTCTGCGCGAGAAGGACGCCCGCCTGCGCGCGCTGCTCGCCGCCGAAGAGGGCAGGAGCCGCTCGCTGGAGCGGTATTCGTCGGTGCTGGTGGATCAGATGGGCGCGGCCCTGGTCGCCGTGGACGGCGCCGGCAACGTCACCCGCTGGAATCGGCTGGCGGAGGAATTCTTCGGCGCGCCCGCCGCACGGGCGCAGGGGCGCCCGCTGGCCGACCTGCTCCACGTCGCCCCGGAAGCGGCCGAGGCGGCGCGGGCCTGCCTGGCTGGTGGCGCGCCACGCGCGCTGTCGGCCGCGGTGTCGCCGGCGGCCGCGGCCGGTGACACGCCCCAGGTCGCGCGCGTCCTGCACCTCTCGGTCGCGCCGCTGGCCGGCGAGGAGGGCGCGGCGCCGTCCGGCGTCATCCTGGTGGGTCACGACCGCACCGACCTGGCGCGATTGGAGGAGGCCGTGAAACGCCGCGAACACCTGGCGCGGCTGGGAGAGTTCTCGGCCGCCATCGCGCACGAGGTGCGCAACCCCCTGGGCGCCATCCAGGGGTTCGCGGAGCACCTGAAACGGCGCCTCGCCGGCGAGACGGAGCACGACCTGATCGACAAAGTGCTCCGCGAAGTCGCGGCGCTCAACACCCTCGTGGCCGGCTTCCTCGATTTCGCGCGCGCGCGCCAGCCGGCGCGCGCGCGCCAACCGCTCGCGCCGCTGGTGCGGCGGGCCGTGGAGTTCACCGTTGGCGCGGCCGATCCGCCGCCGGCGGTGGCGCTGGACGCGGACGCCGAGGCCGAGGTGGACGCGGGCGAAGTGGAGCGCGCCGTGCGCAACGTCCTGCGCAACGCGATGGAAACCGGCGCGCCCGTCGCCGTCCGGTGCGGGATTGACGGTGACGACGCGGTCATCGAGGTCCGTGACGCCGGGCCGGGGATGGACGAGAGGACCCGTCGCCGGGCCGGCGACCCCTTCTTCACCACCAAGCCCGCCGGCACCGGTCTCGGCCTGGCCATCGCCACGCGCATCGTGGAGGCCAACGGCGGCTCACTCGCTATCGAGAGCGCGCGCGGGGCCGGCACCGTCGTCCGGCTGCGCTTCCGCGCCTCTCCCTCCAGCCGGTGACGCCGGGCGAGGGACGCGGGGCGGGCGGAGTACCGCGGTGTCAGGTGCTAGGTGTTGGGTGTGGGCGGAGTACCGCGGTGTCAGGTGTTCGGATTTCGAGAGTCCGTGCCCAAAACCTGGCATCTAACACCCAACACCCAGCACCCAGCACCCAACACCCAAAGACGAGGGGTGCCGCGAACGCGCGGGGCTTGGGAATGGGAATTGCTTGCATGGGGGAAGAAGGCCGGGCAACGATGGTCCGGTCGGCGTCGGGCTGTTTCCACGCTCGGACGGGGTTTCAGAAGTGTAACCGCGTTACGCGGACGAAACAGAAGCGGAACTTCGCTGATGTCGCTTCGTCGGCGCTTGATCGCCTCCGCGCTCTTCCTCGCGGCGATCGCGGGGCTTTTCGGCCTCGCGCTGCTGTGGAATCCAGCTGGACACTTCGTCGACACCTCCGACGCCCGCGTGCCGCTGCGCTTCGTGAAGAACGAACAGTGCCGCGCCTGCCACCAGGAGATCTACGACGAGTGGGCCGGCTCGATGCACGCCCTGGCGTGGAACGACACCATCTTTCAGAACGAGGCCAAGGGGCGCGAAGACTGCTACCCCTGCCACGTGCCAGTGCCCCTTTTTGAAACCGGCCTGGGCAAGCGCCCCCTGGCCCGCGTCGCGGCCCGCGCCGAGGGCATCGGCTGCGTGGAGTGTCACCTGGACGTCACCCGCGGCATGGTCGCCGGCGTCGCCTCCCCGGCCACCGGCGGACCGGGCGGCGACTGCCGGCCGGCGTACGGGCCGGAGATCTCCACCCCCGAATTCTGCGCCCCCTGCCACGACCAGCACGACACGATGAAAGAGTGGCGCGCCTCGCCCTTCGCGGCCTCCAAAAACTGCAACGCCTGTCACATGCTTGAGGTCACCCGCCCCATCGTGCCCGGGGGCGCGCCACGGCTCTCCCATCGCCACGACTTCCTCGGCGGCCACCGCATCGAAGAGTTCGAGAAGACCCTCGGCGAACCCCCCGTGGTCGTGGTCGCCTCCTGGTCGCGCGCCAACCGCCGCTTGCGCATCGCGCTCAAGAACACCGGAACGGGCCACAACTTCCCTACCGACGCCCGCTTCCGCGTCGCAAGGCTGCTGCTGGAACTGCGCGACGCCGCCGACCGCCCCCTCCCGCCCCTGGGGCGCGTGGCGCGGGTCGCCGAAGACGGCGCGCCGTTCAAGGGCGACGGCCTCCGCCCCGCCACGCCCCCCGTGGTCGAACACTTCCAATACGTCTTCCGCGACCTCGGCGGTGAAAAGAACACCGTCGAGGCCGACGGCCTGCGCGAGTACTTCTACGCCGTGACCGGCGACGACGCCGCCACGGCCGTCGTCCGTCTGGTCTACAAATTGGTTCCCCAGTGGGCCGACGACGGCCCCCCCGCCCGGACCTTGTGGGAGGAGCGCGTGGACCTCTCCCACGACCTTCCCGGCCGCTCCCTGCCGGCCCCCGGCCAGCCGACCGTGGGCGCGCCGCCTCCGGGAACGGCCGCTCGCGTCTGGCCAGCCCTGGCCGATCTCCTCGCCGACGTCGAGGCCCTCCTCCCCCCCGCGGCGGCGGGCGAGCCGCCGGAGTCCTTCGCCGCCGCCTGCGCGGAGTTCACCCGCGCTCGCCCCTTCGAAGAGGGGCGCGCCCCGGTGACGTTCGACCACGCGCGCGCGCCGGCCTTCGCCGCCCTCCGCGCGCTGCCCGGCGACGCCGTCCCTCTCGCGGCCGCCCGCCGGCTCGCCACGCTGGCGAAGGACGCCACGCGCGAGAACGGCGCCGAACGCATGTGGCTCCTGCTGCTGCTGGGCGAGTTCGAGGACCACCGCCTCACCGACCTGGTCGCCTGGCACCTGGAGGATCCCGACCCTCTCGTCCAGGGCGCGGCGGCCTTCGCCCTGGAACGGATCGGCGACCGCTCCGCCCTGGTGCGCGTCTGCGAGCGCGACTTCACCACCGCGGACTTGGCCATCGCCCCCGGCGCCGTCGACCGCTACGGCCAGCCGGTCCCCGTCGAACGCCAACGCTCCCGCTACACCGAGTACCTGGTCGGCCGCGCCCGCATGCGGCTCGGAAGCCGCGCCGGCGTCACCGCCATTTACGACTACTGGCAAACGGGCGCCACCGACCTCGCCCACCGCTTCGACTGGCTGGTCGACGAGATGCGCATGCTCTCCGGCCAGCCCTTCGCCCACGACCCGGCCGACCCGCGCCGGTTCTACGACTCCTTCTCCCAGTGGTGGGCGGGGGTAAAGGGCGTCTACGACCTTCCCGAAAAGGCGCTCGCGAAAGACCACACCGACCACGCCCGGCTCGACCGCCTCCTGGCCGGCCACGCCGCCGCCCTCGCGGGGCTGAAGTACTACCTCCAGGATCGGTCGCGCTGGGTCTTCCGTTTCCTGGAGGACCTCGGCGTGCCCGCGCTCCGCGCCGTCCTCGCTCACCCCGACAACCAGCAGGCCCTCCTCGGCGCGCTGGCCGCCATCGCCGGTCAGCCGCCGATCCTCCTGCCCTACGTGCCGGAGGCGGCGCACGACGCCGCCCGCGTCCTCTGTGACAGCCGCCAGCCCCGCGCCGTGCGCCTGGAGGCTGCCCGCCTGCTCGGTTGGGCCGCGGACCTTCCCCGCGACGCCGAAACCTGGACCGCCGCCGCGCGCGCCGCGCTGGAGGCGGCGCTGGGTGACGACGACCGCGACGTGGTGATCGCCGCCGTCGATGCCCTCGGCCGCATCCGCAGCGCCGACCCGCAAAGGCTGCGCGCCCTGCTCGCTGACCCGCGCTATCCCCCGGCGGATTACGAGGTGCGCCTGCTGGTCGACTACGCCCTCATCCGCGTGGCCCACGCCGCTCCGGAAGAGCGCGAGCGTTTCAAGGGGCGGGCGCCCTTCTACTTCGCCCTCCAGCAGAATCTCACGCCGCCCCGCGACGAAGACAAGGTCGAGTTCGCCGTCCGCAAACTGGTGGAGAATGAGAACAAACTCGAATGGCGCTACAACCCCCGCGACCAGGACGAGCCCACCCGCCTCTCCATCCTGAAACTCTGGATCGACTATCTCGCCCGCGCCTACCCCGAAGAGATCGCCGCCTATACGGCCAGGAAGCCCTGAAGAGTGGGATCGCTGGCGGCGCCGCCGCGGCGGTCGCGGTCGCGGTCGCGGGCGTCGTCGCCGGGTTCGGTGACGGCCAGCGTGCCGATCAGATCGCGCACCCGCGCCACGCCGGCGGCGGGGAGCAGGCGGTTCAACCCCGCCAGCACTTCCTCCCCGGCGCGCGGGTTGACGAAGTTGATGGTGCCCAGTTCGACGGCCGTCGCGCCGGCCACCATGAAACGGAGCACGTCGTCGGCACAGGAGATGCCGCCGATGCCGATGACCGGGATTTTCACCGCGCGCGCCGCCTGCCAGACGAAGCGCAACGCCACCGGGCGGATGGCCGGGCCGGAAAGCCCGCCGGTGACGTTGGCCAGCGCCGGGCGGCGGGCGCGCCAGTCGACCTCCATGCCGATCCACGGGTTGATGAGCGAGATCGCGTCGGCGCCGGCCTCCTCGGCGGCGCGGGCGATGGGGGCGATGTCGGCGACGTTGGGCGTCAGCTTGGCGATGAGCGGCAGCCCGCCGGCCACGCGCCGGCAGGCGGAGACCACCTGATGCGTCCCTTCGGCGTGGGTGGCGAAGTTGCGCCCGCCCTCCTCGACGTTGGGGCAGGAGATGTTGAGTTCAATGGCGTCCACGCCCGGTTCGGCCGCGACGCGCCGGGCGCAGGCCACGAAGTCGTCCAGCGTCATCCCGCCGACGTTGACGATCACCTTGCAGGGCAGCGCGCGCAGGTAGGGAAGATAGTCGCGGCAGTAGCGCTCCACGCCGGGGTTGGGCAGACCGATGGCGTTGAGCATGCCGGAGGGCGTTTCCACGATCCGCGGCGGCGGATTGCCGGCGCGCGGCTCCCGCGTGATGGTCTTGCCGATCACCCCCGCGAAGGCCGAGAAGTCCAGCACCTGCTCGAACTCCTTGCCGTAGCCGAACGTGCCCGACGCGGTGAGCAACGGGTTCTTCAGCGCGAGGCGGCCGATCTCCACCGCGAGGTCCGGCGCGGCCACGCCCGCCGGCGTCGGCCGCGGCGAAGCATCGGCGGGCGAGCCAGCCGGGGGTGGCGACGGTGGCGGGGCGTGGCGCGCGGGCTTGGACATCAGCGTCGATCCTTTTCGCTTGCCGGGTGGCGAACGTGGCCGGGATAATGTTCTGTTTCGCTTCCGGCGGGAAGCGCGTCGCCGGGGTCGGGTCTTTCCCGCGCCGAGGTCGCCGACGCGCGCCGGCCGGGAGGCGGAACGAGCGAGCGTGGCGACCCCATCGTCTAGTCAGGACCAGGACATCGGGTTTTCATCCCGGTAACAGGGGTTCAAATCCCCTTGGGGTCATTTTCCAGGCGGAGCGTCAGGCGCCGGTTCCGGCGCGGCGGCCACCGCCGCTTTTGCGCGCGGCGAGGGACTCCTTGTATTTCTTCTTGAGGTCGCGGATCTCGCGGCGGATCTTGTCGACCTCGGCGCGGGGGGCGCGGTCGATGAAGAGCACGCCGTCGAGGTGGTCGCACTCGTGCAGCATGCAGCGGCCGAGGAGACCGGCCGATTCCTTCTCGAACTGCTTGCCGTCCAGGCCCAGGGCGCGCAGGCGGGCCAGGGCCGGTCGTTTGACCTGGAGGTAGAGGCCGGGGAAGGAGAGGCAGCCCTCGCTGGTGGTCTCTTCGCCGGAGGTGGAGACGACCGTGGGGTTGATGAAGACCAGGCGGCCTTCGGGCCGTTCGCGGCCGTCTTCGTCGCGCTCCTCGCAGTTGGCGATGAAGACCCGCGCCGTCCAGCCGACCTGCGGGGCGGCGAGACCCACGCCGCGGAATTCGTTCATGATCTCGAACATGCGTTCCACGTTGCGCCGAACCTCATCGGTGACCGCCGCCACCGGCGCGCAGGTGGCGAACAGCACCGGTTCGGGGTAGAGGCGAAGGGAGAGCGCGGGCGGGGCCATATCCGCGGACGTTGACAATATCACACCCATTGGCCAGTATACCGAGGGCGGGCGGTCGCGGGAAGGCCGAAGAGAAGAGACGCCGGCCGGCGGAGGCTGGTGGGCAGCCACCGTGGCCGGGTTGGGGAGGCCCGCCGGGCGAGGTCGTCGGGCCACGAAGGCGCTATGGCTGACGTCGCGGGACTCATCGCGAAGGCGCAGGAAGCCAAGAAACGGCGCAACTGGCCCTACGCCGTGCAGTTGCTGCAACAGGCCATTCTGGCCGACCCCGACTCGCCCGAGGCGCGGCGGGAGATGCGCGACGTGCAGCGCCAGCGGACGCTGGACGGCCAGAAGCCCTCGAAACTGAAGGCCACGGCGCTCAAGGGCAAGGTGTTTTACTACGAGAAGCGCAAGGACTGGGAGGCCTGCGACAACGAGTGCGAGCGTTGCCTGGACCTGTCGCCCGACGACATCGAGGTGCTGATTACTTCTGGCCGGGCGCTGGCCGAGCGGGGGCTGTTCCGCGCGGCGGCGGCGCAGTTCGAGCACGCCCTGACGCTGGACCCGCGCCACGTGAAGGCGCTGAAGCAGTTCGGCTTCGCCCTGATGAAGGAGAAAGACTTCCGGCGGGCCGACGAGATGATCCAGCGGGCCGCGAAACTCGCGCCCAGCGACCACGAGATCTTCGACGCCGGCAAGCGCATCAGCGCCGAGCTCTCGCTTCAGGCCGGGTGGGACTCGAACAAGGGGGCGGTGGAATTGCTCCGGGACGTCGAGAAAACCCGGGAACTCGTGAAACAGGCCGCCGACGTGCTCGACGTGCAACGCATCGGCGACAACATCAAGGCGCTGGAAAACAGCCTCACCGGCGACCCCGGCGACGTGAAGGCGCTGCGCCGGCTCATCGAGTTGTGCGAGGCGGCGGGCGACGCCGCCAAGGCGCAGGAGTACGTCGAGCGGCTCATCAAGTGGGAGCCGGAGAACTTCGATCTCACCGTCAAGCAAGGTGACATCAAGGTGCGGCAGTACGAGGCCTATCTCGCGCAGATCGACCAGAACCTCCGGAGCGATCCGGAGAGCGCCGAGTGGCGCGAGAAGCGCAAGGAGGCCAGGACCAAGATACTCAAGTTCAAGATCCGGGAGTGGGAGCGGCGCGCGGAACACTATCCCAACGACTCCAAAATCCGGTTCGACCTGGGCTGCATGTTCATGGAAGGGAAACTGTGGGACCGCGCCGTGAAGGAACTGCAGGCCGCCCGCCGCGAGCCGCGCTTCCAGATCGACGCCGAGACCCGCCTGGGCGAGGTCTTCTTCCAGCAAGGGCGCCACAGCATGGCGCTCAAGCAGTTCGAGAAGGTGCGAGAGTTGATCGGCGCCGGCGCCCTGGATGTGCGCACCAAGGACGTCGTGTACTGGATGGTCCGGTGTCACCAGGCGCTCGGCACGTACCAGCAGGGCTACGACCTCGCCGAGACGATCTTCCTGGAAGACGCGGAATACCGCGACATCGCCGACCTTCTCAGTACCCTGGACAAACTGCGCAAGGGCGAGAAGCCCGGCGCGCCGGGCGGCGACGACCTCGACAACCTGCGGGTGGACTGACCATCGCTGACGCCCGGAGCGCCGCGGGAAGGGAACAGACGGCGACAGCGCCCGGCCGGGGGCCGTCACGGCGCGAGTTCGACGAGGTAGAGCATGGCGAAGAGCAGGAGCCACACCAGCGTGACGAAATGCCAATAGGTGGCGCAGAAATCGAACCCGAATCGCTCGCCGGCGTCGTAGCGCCCGCGCGCCGCCCGCGCCGCGACCACGACCAGCGCCACCATGCCGCCCGTCACGTGGACGACGTGCAACCCGGTGATGACGAAAAAGAGCGCCCCGTACGTCCGCGCCAGCGTCGCCAGCCCGGTGGCGGCCACCGAGTTCCAGATCATCGCCTGCGCCACCATGAAGGTCACGCCCAGCGCCAGCGCGCCCAGCAACCCGTCCACCAACCGGCCGCGCTCGCCCCGCGCCAGGCCCCGGGCGGCGAACCCCAGCATCACGCTTGACGCCACGGCCGCCGCCGTGGAGTACCACAACGTGTGCGGCAGCGCGGCCGCCCCGGCCTCCGGCCAGGCGCGGGTGGAGTTCCGCAACACGGTATAGGCCCCGACGAAGGCCACGAACAGCATGGCCACGGCGATGAGGAAGAGCCACATCGCCAGGTAGCGCCGCTCGATGGGCGGACCGCTTTCGTGCTCCTCCCACGGCCCGTGCCCGTGGCCATCGTCCCCGCCGCCGGGGTGGCCGTCATCTCGCCCGCCTGGGGGGCGCGACCCCCCCCCGCGAATGGGGCGCGCCACCGCGCGAGCCGGGGCGGCGGCGTTCACTGGTTGGGCTGCGATCACCATGGCTTCTCGTTTCCCTGGTGTTTCCGACCGGCGCCACCAATGGTACGTGCTCCACCCGCCTAGCGGCCCGTTTTCTTCGGCAGGGGCGCCGCGCCTATTTCGCGCCCGCGCCGCTCACGGCGCCGACGGAGGGAATCGCGGCTGTCGCGGTTGGTTGGCCGAGAGCCGGCGAGACCGCGCCCGCAGCCCCAGCCGGGTGGCCGTCCCCCGCGCCGGCGGTCGCGCC
>JACQVU010000069.1 GCA_016209585.1 Planctomycetota bacterium | reverse complement strand
GGACGCGGCAACTTTTCTCGACGCCGACCTGGTCGCGTCCGTCGACAGCCCCGTTGCGCCCGCTGCGATGCGATGCGCGCTTTGTCGCTGACACTTCGCGCGCCTCCCGAATTGCGATCCGCTGCTCTCCTTCACTTGGAACCCTGCTTTTCCTCGTGGATATCGGCTTTGGACAGGTCGCCACCCTCAATCGGAATCCCGCTTTTCCCCGTGATCATGGTTTTTGGACAGGTCGCGCGAGGCGATTTCATGCCAAGCGAGATACCATTCGTCTTCGATGATCGGATTTTGAAGTCCGATGCACCTAACCAGAAGCGACCTACACTCCGCTTCGTCGCCACGCTCTCGAGCCTTGATGCCCAAGTAAAACAAAGCCTGTACGAGTTGACGGCGGGCCAGAACGTCGGTTTCTGCCTTGATCAATGAACCTGCGAGATCATTATGTCCTGTTGCGGAATTCAAAACGTCAGCGCACTGCGTCTTCCCAAGAAGGAAAAGCGCGACCGGTCCAGGCCAATACCCGATCCGAGACTTCCTCTTAGCCAAGCGTGAAAAGTACCTCTGAACATACTTCCCCTGCTGTACATCCCCATCGGTTACGGCGAAGTACCACAGCAAGAGTCCCTGACTAGCCCCCGCCGCTAAGTCAGCGTAGTGGATTGATCCGTCCAAGATGCCATCGGTAGAAGCGCGAATTGTCCGGTAGGCTTCTGTTTTGTTTCCCAGCATCCAGTAAATTGCGGCGATGGTGTCGAGATAGGTTCCGCAAACCTTCTCACCACCGAACATCGGATGACGATGTTCTTCGGCTGCGAACCGATGGGCCGTTTGTAGATCATCGAGTGCTTCCGACAAGCGTCCAACACAAAGGAATGCCCAGGCACGATTTGCCAAGAGAGGAGCGCCACCCTTGTGTGAATAGAGTTGGCCGAATGCCACGATCGCTTCTTCATACCGATGTTCCTCGAACAGAAGACGATCCGGGGTTCCGGGCTGAACGTAAAGCAGATCGTCAGGGGTCATGGTGGGTCAAATCCCTCATATATATTCCCCGCCTCGTCGTATGTGAAGACCTTCGTTGTGGCGGGATCGTGCCCCCAGTTCTCCATTTGGCGTCCGAACGTGGACTGTCCGGAAGCGGTGTTCGGCTTGAACTCCGCGCGCTCAAAACCCGGATCCTTACCACCCATACGCCTCACATCGATCCCTTTCTGGCCGGGTCCCACCCGGATATCGAAGTCAGTCCCAGGATACCTCGCCTTCAACCAGTCCGCCATCCTCGCGTGCATCGCGTTCCCGAAAGGACCGGTTCTAGGCGTCAAATCTGCAGGGGGCTGTACCCTACCAATGGGGCAAGGCGCCTCGGTCGATGCCAAAACCGGGCCAGTCGGCGAACCGCGAATTGGCGCTGGAATCAACGAGGGGCCACCGGGCGATTCCAGGAGTGGCGCGGGCATCAGCGACGACCCGCACGCACGCGACGGAGAGAACCGAGATCGCGGCGCGGCGGTCAAGCGAGTGCGTCGCCGCGCGGCGGGTCTCAGAGTGAAGCGTGTTCGGCATGGTTGAAGTTGAAAAGGAGATCATGATGAGCTCAGGTGTGGTTTGACCCTACTCCGAGAACCGGCGAACCCATGGGAAGCAACCGCCCTTCCCCTCGATCCGTATCACTCACCATTTCCGCGACGACGCACGGGGCCTTGCCGGGGGCTGGTACTCTTCGTCATCAGATTGCGCCTCGGCGTACCCCCGCTCGGGCCGAAGTTGCGCCGAAACGTTGCCGTCGAGGCTCCACATCGCGCTCTCCGGGGCCGGGAAGGGTGAGGCGCGCGCCAAGAACCGAAATGGGCGCACGCCCACAGAGCCGCACTGCTGGTCCTACCACAGGCCGTAACAGATTTCGCCAGGGGATCAAGTGTTCAAGTGTTTTTCGGCGAAATAGTCCGCCCGCCGAAATCGGTCCTCTCTCACTCCCGCTCGCCCTCGCCCACCGCGCCGCGGATGGCCTCGGCGATCCCCCGCGCCGCCCGCTCGACCAGCGCCTTGCTCGGCCCTTCAATCATCACGCGCGCCAGCGGCTCCGTCCCCGAATACCGCAGCACCACGCGGCCGTCGCCCCCCAGCGCGCGCAGCGCCTCGTCGTGCCGCCGCTTCACGGCGTCAATGGCCAGCAGGTCGGGTTTCTCGCGCACGCGCACGTTCACCAGCACCTGCGGGAACTTGCGCATGCAGGCCGTCAGCCGGGAGAGCGGCTGACCGGTGGAGAGCATGAGGTCCAGCACCCACGCCAGGGTGAGCAGGCCGTCGCCCGTGGTCTGGAAGCCGTCGAAGAAGAGGATGTGGCCGGACTGCTCGCCGCCGAGCAGGTAGCCGCCCCGCAACATCTCCTGGGCGACGAACCGGTCGCCCACGGGCGTGCGCACCAGCCGGCCTCCCACCTCGCGCAGCGAAACCTCCAGCCCCAGGTTGGCCATGACCGTGGAGACCACCGTCTTCTTCGGCAGGCGCCGCTGTTCGATGAGGCGCCGGCCCCAGGCCGCCAGGATGTGGTCGCCGTCGCGCACGGCGCCGGTCTCATCCAGGAGAATGAGCCGGTCGCCGTCGCCGTCCAGCGTCGCCCCCAGGTCGGCGCGGTGACGCCTGATACGGGCGCGCAGCCGATCGGGGTGCAGCGCGCCGCAGCGGTCGTTGATGTTCAGACCGTCCGGCTCGCAGTGAACCGCCGTCAGCGCCACGCCCAGGCGCGACAGCAACGCCCGGCCCAGCGCGGCGCCGCCGCCGTTGGCGCCGTCGAACAGCACGCGGAGGCGGCGCAGTTTGCGGGCGTGACGCGCCAGCAGCCGCGCCGTCCGCTCCACGTACTCGTCCAGCAACGCCGGGTCATCGCGCACGCGGCCGATGTTGTCGCCCGCGGCCGGCGGCGGGTCAGCCGGAAGCCCCTGTTCGACCAGCCGCTGGATGGCGTCCTCGGTTTCGTCCGGAATCTTGTAGCCGTCGTGGCCGAACACCTTAATGCCGTTGTCGTCGAAGGGGTTGTGCGAGGCTGACAGCATGACGCCCATGGCG
This sequence comes from Planctomycetota bacterium, assembly GCA_016209585.1. Taxonomy (GTDB): domain Bacteria; phylum Planctomycetota; class UBA8742; order JACQVU01; family JACQVU01; genus JACQVU01. Next base: position 73 of record JACQVU010000069.1, on the reverse strand, counting down.
AACCGCCCGCGCCGGGCGGTGAAGGCCAGGGCCGGGGTGGTGCAGACGCCCACGCGGGTGACGTCGACCCCGC
>JACQVU010000067.1 GCA_016209585.1 Planctomycetota bacterium | reverse complement strand
GTTGATAGGTTTTCCCCTTGAGCAGATGCGCTTCCACGGCGCGAGCCACCGGGTCGATGATCCAGTACTCCCGGACTCCGCTTTTGGCGTAGAGTTTTTTCTTCGCGCGGTAGTCGCGTTCCGCCGAGCCGGGCGAGAGAATCTCAGCCACCCAGTCCGGCGCGCCGCGGATGTTGTCGGGCGTGATGATGCCCTTGCGCGCGTTCGAGACGAACACGAGATCGGGCTGCACGGTGTCGAACTCCGACAGCACCACGTCGAACGGAGCGGCATAGACCTTGCCAAGTTTCTTCGCCTTCACGTGAACGGCCGCCTTCGCGAGCAGATTGACTGAGGCCGACTGATGCCCTTCGTTCGGCGCTGGAGGCATGTACAGTTCTCCGTCGATCAACTCATACCGCTTGTCGGCCGAGAGCAGCACGTAGTCGTCATACGTGAAGCGAACGCGGGCGGAGGGCGTTGACGTGTGGCGAACGAGAGTGGCCATGCCTTGCTTTCAAGAGACGGGCGAACGCACACCGTCACTCTTCGAACAGTTCCTTCAGCGAGACCTTGAAGCCCTCGATCACCTGGCTGGAAACGGTTCCCTTCTCCACGACCCGCTCGACCAGTTGATAGGTTTTCCCCTTGAGCAGATGCACTTCCACGGCGCGAGCCACCGGGTCGATGATCCAGTACTCCCGGACTCCGCTTTTGGCGTAGAGTTTCTTCTTCGCGCGGTAGTCCCGGTCAGCCGAGCCGGGGGAGAGTATCTCGGCGATCCAGTCGGGCGCGCCCTTGACGTTATCGGGAGTGATGATGCTCTTTCGCGCGTTCGACACGAACAGCAGATCGGGTTGGACCGTATCGTGGTCGGACAGAACCACGTCGAACGGCGCTGAATAAACCTTGCCGAGTTTCTTCGCCTTCACGTGGTTTCCCACGGCCAGCGTCAGATTGTGATCCACCGACTGATGCCCTTCGCTTGGCGCTGGAGGCATGAAGAGGTCTCCGTCGATCAACTCGTACCGCTTGTCGGCCGAGAGCAGCACGTAGTCGTCGTACGTGAAGCGAACGCGGGCCTCGGGCGTCGCGGGCTGATGAACGGATGTCGCCATGACCGTCTTCCGACACGCCGAGCGGAGGAGAGCGCGTCACTCCTCGAAAAGGTCCGCCAGCGAAACCGAGAAACCCTCGATCACGCGACTGGTCGCATTCCCCGTCTCGCACACCCGCTCGGCCAGGCGATAGGCCGCGCCCTCGAGCAGGTAGATATCGACCGCCCGCGCCACCGGGTCGATGATCCAGTACTCCCGAACGCCGCTTTCAGCGTACAGTTTCTTCTTCGCGCGATAATCGCGGACTGCTGACCCTGGGGAGAGCACCTCGGCCACCCAGTCCGGCGCGCCGCGAATGTTGTCGGGCGTGATGATCCCCCGGCGCGCGTTGGAGACGAAGATCACGTCGGGCTGCACGGTGTCGTGCTCCGACAGCACCACGTCGAACGGGGCGACGTAGACCTTGCCGAGGCGTTTCTTCCTCACATGATAGGCGGCCGACCCATAAAGGACTCCCACCGCGGATTGATGCCCTTCGTTCGGCGCTGGAGGCATGTACAGTTCCCCGTCGATCAACTCGTACCGCTTGTCGGCCGACATGGCGACGTAGTCTTCGTACGTGAGACGAAGGCGCGACGTTGGCGGCGCGGCTTCCGGTTGATCGATGGTAGGCACGGCTCTCTCCCCGTGGAGGGGTGAGGCGGGGCGACGGCGCGCCCGACGGCGGCGCCGAGGGTCTCATGCCATCACTTCGGCGGCTTGTCGTCGGGCTTCGCGGGCGGCTCTTCGTCGACGGAGCGCTTGACGTCGTCGATCTCCTCCGTGATGCCCTTCATCCCCTTCTTGAACTCCACCAGCCCTTTCCCCAGTGACCTGCCCACCTCCGGCAGCCGGCGCCCGAACAGGAGCAGGGCCACCATGGCGATGAGGAGGATCTCCCACGGACCGATCCCGCCGAACAGGAGCAGCAGCGTGTGCATGGCCAACACCTTGCCTTCCCGTGGCCCAAGCGCACCGATCGAGTGTGCGCTGGTATCATTCACCAGTTCACGGTAACACCACCCGCCGTGCGACGCAAGGAATGTACTGACAATATACAATCAACTCGGGCGCGCTGGGAGACCGGTTCGGTTGCCCTTCGCTCTTCGACCCAGGTCACCCAAGACCCTTTTGTCGCTGAACCAGTCCGTCCAGCGGCCCGAGTGATTTTTCATGCAAATCAGTCAATGTTCGAGTGATAGTCTATAGTTACCACGCACGAAATGCAAGTGGTGGCATATTTTTTTGCTGAAAATACAAAAACCGATGATCGATTACATAGTGGCAGGCAGATGGCGGGGGTGTTGGCGTTGGGGGGGCCGGGCGTGGGGAATCGGGCGCGCAGCGCGCGTTGCAGCGCGTTCAAAGGCGCGGCCGGTTCATGCGCGCGAGGCCGTGCAGAGAATCTGGATGGGAAGGTTTCCCCGCGGGCCGGTGCCGCGCATGTCGCCGACGCGAAAGGCCGCGCCGAGCAGCAACAGCAAGCCATCGGGCATGAAGCGCCAGTAGTCGTTCGGGAAGCGGTGGATGGGCCAGACGCATGGGACGCTGATATAGAGGGGGGCGCCCGGTCGCAGCACGCGGGCCAGTTCGCGCAGGATGGCGGCGGGGTCCACCGCATGCTCCAGCACGCTGACGCAGATCGCCGCGCCCACGCCAGCGGCCGGGAAGGGCAGGCGGCCGGCGTCGGAGATGAAGTCGGCGCCGGGGCACTTGAGGAAGTCCTGGCGGAACAGGCGGCGGCCGCCCAGCGCGGCCTCGACATCGGAGAAGCCGCCTGAGCCGACGTTGAGGAACGGTTCGCCCGGTGGGAAGAACCTGACGGCCCAGCCGAGGTAGTCGCGGATCGTGGCGCGGTCTCGCTCCGGCCACATCACCCCCAGGCGCTTCGCGCGGGAGTCCTGCCAGATGTCGGCGCCCGTCGGCGGGTCCCCGGCCCGCCAGCGCAGGAAGCGCCGCACCCACCACGGCCAGCGGCGGGCGCGGCGGCGGGTGGCGGGGCCGGTCTGAGCGGCGTTCGGGCCTTGGAGCCTATTTCGGTAGACCATTCGCGCTACGCCCGGCGAAGGGCGTGCCGAGGCGGCGTCAGGCGCCCTCGACATATTACCCCGAATATGTTTTCGGGCGCCCTCCTTGCCCGGCACGCTCTCGCTCGGGCTCGCGGGCGAAGCGCCTACCGAAATAGGCTCTTGGAGGTCGGGCACGGGGTTCACCAGCAGAAGTGGCACTCGGCGCAGACGATGTTGATGTGCTGCACCTGGTTGCCGACGCCGTTGAAGCAGCGGGGGCAGACGTGGTCGGGCATGTAGACCTCGCGGATGGCGCCGTCGGAGGTAGGGATGGTCTGGGTCTTGCGGAAGTAGAGGTAGTCGTCGGAGTTCCAGCCGGGAGGCTCGAAGGGCGTGGGGGGATGGAGCGCGCCGACCACCTCGGCCAGGCGCCGGCCGCGTTCGTTCTCCACCGGGCTTTCGGCGGTGACCAGCAGTTTGACGCGGGAGCGGGCGATGATGTCGAAGAGGCGGTCGAAGGCGCCCGCGGCCGCCAGGGCCGCGAGCTCTTCGGCCACGGCGTCGTTGGCGTGGTAGAAGGTCGAGAAGTCAATCTGATCCATGCGCATGGGGCGGGCCTTTCCCGAATGTTTTCAAAGTCGGCCCGCCGCCGCCACCGATAAAGGGTACGGCTGACGGCCCGCCGCCAGCCGGCCGTTCGCCGCGAGTCCGCGGGGCGCCGCTGAAGGTCCCTTCCAAATACAGGAGAAGATGAGCCATGAGCAATACCTGGAACGACCTCACCGCCGGTTTCAAGCGCTGGAGGGAATCGACCTCCAATGGATTCTGGCTGGGCGTGGTGGCCGTGGCCGGCTTCGGCGCGTTCGCCATGTTGACGGCTGACTCGCCGCGCGCCGCCTCGTACGCCGCGGCCCCCAAGGCCGTGCGGCCGGTGGCGCGGGAGACCGCGATTGCCACGCCGACGCCGGCGCCGGCCCCAGCCGTCGCGGTGGCGGCAGCCCCCGCCCCGGAAGCCGCCGCCCCGGCGCAGAACCCGTACCGCGAGGTGGAACTGCAGAACGGTGACACCCCCGCCCGCGTGGCCGCGCGCTATCTGGATGACCCGCGGCGCGCCTTCCTGATCACCGACGCCAACCCCGGCGTGGAGTTCAAGCCCGGCGCGCGCGTGCGCGTGCCGCGGTGAGGGAAGGGACACGGTGAGGCAGGCGCCTCCGTGCCTGCCTGTGCCTTCCCTTCGCCCGGTCGCCGGTCCACGGCGCGCGGGTGAAACGACCCGGAGACTGTTCCCCCGCCGCGAGGCTCTTGGCAGCCCCGCGGCGGGTTCGTTTTTGCCTTCGGGCGTGAGTCACCCGGCGTGGCCCATCACCCGCCGGAAGGCCGCGGCGAACTCGGCGATCTCCCCGGCCCCGATCATGAGCGGCGGCAGGAGGCGCAACACGGCCGGGTCGTTCGACGTGCCGGTGAGCACGCGCGCCGCCAGCAGCGCCTGTTGCACGGGCGCGGCGGGGCGGTCAAGTTCCAACCCCAGCAGAAGCCCCAACCCGCGAATGGCCTTCACGCCCGGAACGGAAGCGACCGCCTCGCGAATGGCGGCGCCGGCGCGGGCGGCGTTGTCGGAAAGGCGCTCGTCGCGCATCACCTCCATCGTGGCCAGCATCGCGGCACAGGCCACCTGCCCGCCTCCGAACGTGGAGCCGTGTTCGCCGATGGCGATGGTGGCGGCGATGCGTTCCGGCAGCAGCGTGACCCCCATGGGAATGCCGGAGGCGACGCCCTTGGCCAGCGTGACGATGTCGGGCGTGACGCCGAAGTGTTCGGCGCAGAGGAACTTCCCGGTGCGTCCCACGCCGGTTTGCACCTCGTCGAAAATGAGCAGCGCCCCGGCCGCGTCGCAGGCCGCGCGGACCTCCTGGTAGAACGCCGGCGGCGCCAGCCGCACGCCGGCGGTGCTCTGGATCGGCTCGACGATGACGGCGGCGGCGCGTTGGCCCACGGCCGCCCGCACTGCCGCGGCGTCGCCCAGGTCCACGAACCGGTGACCCGGGACCAGCGGCGGGAAGGGCGCGCGGTACTTCTCGATGCCGGTGGCGGAGAGCGCGCCGATGGTGCGGCCGTGGAAGTTGCCCTGGAGCGAGACCACCTCCTCCCGCCGGGTGAAGCGGCGGGCCATTTTGAGGGCGTTGTCGTTGGCTTCCGCGCCGGAGTTGGAGAAGAAGGCTTTGCCGTAGGCCGGGAGGAAGGCCAGGAGCGCGTCGGCCGCCCGCGCGCGGACGGAGGAGTAGCAGACGTTGGAATAGAAGAGCAGGCGGCCGGCCTGTTCGCGCACGGCGGCCACGACGCGCGGGTGGCAGTGGCCGGTGGAGGCGACGGCGTGGCCGCCGTAGAAGTCCAGATAGCGCGCGCCCTCCTGGTCGAAGACGTAGGCGCCCTGGCCGCGCTCAATGGCGAAGGGGTACTTCGCGTAGGTGCGCAACTGCCGGGCCTCTTCCAGGGCGCGAAAGTCTGCGGGGGCTACCATGGATGGGGAGATGGGGAGATGGGGAGATGGGGAGCGGGCGCGGAGGCGCTCTATCGGCTGACAACTGACAACTGGCAACAGACAACTTTCCTCGGTGGTCAGGGGTTGGTTCCGGGGAAGAGGAGGCTGGCGCTCTCTTCGAGTCCTAACATGAGGTTCATGTTCTGCACGGCCTGCCCGGCCATGCCTTTCACCAGGTTGTCGAGCGCGCAGAGCGCCACCACCACGTCGCCGGCCGCCTTCCAGGAGAGGTCGGCGAAGTTCGACCGGGCGACGACGCGCACGTCGGGCGTGCCCGGAACCAGGCGCACGAACCGCTCGCCCTGATAGGCGGCGCGGAAGGCCGCCTCGACCGCCGCCTCGGTCGCGGCGCGGGCCAGCAGCACGTGGCAGCAGGCGAAAATGCCGCGCACGAACGGTCCGGATTGCGGCGCCAGGTAGAGCCGCGCCTGTGCCTCGCCCGCCTCGCGCCACTGGCGCAGGATTTCCGGCGTGTGCTGGTGCTCCAGCACCTTGTAGGCAGACAGCGACCCCTCCCGCGTGGGGTGGTGGGTCTTGGGGGTCGGCTCGGCCCCGCTGCCCGACGAGCCGGTCACGCAGGAGGCGAAGACCCGTGACACCGGCAACCCCGCCTTCACCAGCGGGGTCACCGCGAGTTGCACGGCGGTGGCGAAGCAGCCCGGATTGGCGACGAGGCGAGCGCGGGCGATCTCGGCGCGATTGAACTCCGTGAGGCCGTAGACGAAGGTGCGCGCCAGGGCGATGTCGGGGTGCGGGCGGCCGTAGAACGCCTGGAACTCGGCCGCGTCGTCGAGCCGGAAGTCGCCGGAGAGGTCGATGATCGGCAGGTCGGCGCGTTCGGCCAGCACGCGGGGCACGATCTCCGCTGCCTGGTGGTTGGGAAGCGCGAAAAACGCCAGATCGTGCCCGGCCACGCGGGCGGCGTCGAACGGCACGAAGCGAAGGTCGGTCAGCCCGCGCAGGTTGGGATGGGCGCCTTCCACCGGCCCCGTGTCGGTGCGCGACGTGACGTCGCCAACCGTGACGCCCGGATGGAACAGCAGGAAGCGCAGTAACTCGCCCCCGCCATACCCGGCGCCGCCGACGACGGCGATGCGCTTCTGGCGTGCCGGTGGCATAGAGCGGGGCCGCCGGGCGGGATCAGCCCTCAGCCTTCCCGGCCCGCCCGAAGACTCGGGTGGCGACGAGGTCGGCCAGTTTCTCCGCCGACATGCGGGCGTTGACGGCCGGGATGCCCAGGTCGCGCAGGATGTAGTCGGTGCCCTGCTCGTTGTCGGTGGCTGGGCCGGCGAAGGCGTGGATGGGCACCTGGCGTTGCGAGAGGTAGCGGGCCGCCCCCCAGGCGCCGAGGAGATCGTTGGCGCAGACGACGTGGGCCCGCAGGTTGCGCATGATCACGGGGTCGTCGAACACGCCGTCGACGCCGTAGGAGCCGACGATGCCGTCGCCCATTTCCACGGCCAGCACGTCCACCTCGCCGGTGGCCAGTTCGGCCAGCATGGCGCGCCACATGTCGCCCACCCCCTCGACGCCGGCGGTGGAGGGGAGACCGTAGTCGAGGAAAGAGAGCGTGCGGACGGCGCCGTGGTCTTCCATGTTCAGAAGGTCTTTCTGGCAGGCCACGCCCGTCAGTTTCGCACCGGCCACGCGGTAGCCGCGCCGGGTCAGCCCAGCGATCACCTCGCACGCCGCCTGCGTTTTCCCGGCGCTCATGGCGGTGCCCGAGAACATCGCCACCGGTTTGTCGAAGGCGGCGTCTTTCTTGATGGGCAGCGCTCCGTCTTCGATGTTGATGATCTTCCCTTTCTTGTCGACCGCCATGCCCATCACGCGCACCTGCATCGGCGGGCCGACGTCCTTGAACGAGGAGGTGCACACCCCCATCACCCCGCCGATGTTGAGGAGGTGGATGGTGTCGCCGGCCTCCAGCGTCCGGGGGACGTGGCCGACGAAGCCGCGCAGCGCCCGCCGCTCGCCGAGCGGACCAGCGATGATGTCGCCGAGTGACACCTTGGCCATGCGACCGCTGGGCAATTCGAGTTGGTCGTAGACCTGCTTTTCCTGGAGCGCCTTCACGATGACCACATGGCCGCGCCGCGACTCGCACTTGCGCAGCAGCAGCGTATCGCGCCCCTTGATCAGCCCGCGGGTGGAGGAAGCCACCTTGTCCAGCGTCACCCGTTCCGGCGCGAATGCGCTCATTCCCTTGCCCCCTTCTTGCTCCGTG
>JACQVU010000066.1 GCA_016209585.1 Planctomycetota bacterium | reverse complement strand
TGTCAGTTGTCTGTTGTCCGCGGGCGGCCCGATCCAGCCTGTTGCCCCGACTTCCCACCACCCAACACCCAACACCCGCGACGTCACCGTCGCGCCGGCGGGGGGCGCGCGACCGGGCGCAGCAGCGGCGTCATGCGGTAGCGCCAGCGGACGGGGTAGGCCGCGGGGTTGGCGGCGCCGGCCGCGCCGGGAAGCGGGGCGTCGTAGCGCACCTCCTGTTCAAGCAGGTCGCCCTCGGAGAGCGGCGCGGAGGGCGCCGGCCAGGCGCGCGCGCCGGCGGCCTCCCCTTCCTGGATCACTTCGTACACCGGACCGCCGATCTCCTGCCGGTAGGGCGCCGCCCCGCGCCGCAACGGGCGGTGATCGACGAACGTCCGCCGCGTGGCGAAGCGGAACGTCTCACTGAACCGCAGCAGATCGCCCGCCCCCGCCCCGTTCGCGGCCGCAGCCGGCTCGTCGCTCACGTAGCGAAAGCGGGCTGAGCGATCGAACTCATTCACCTCCAGCGACTCCTCAACGACCACCCCGGCTCCCGCCGGCCGCAGCGCCTCGGCCGCCTGCCGCGCCAGGGGGCCGAAGAAGAGGCCGGAGAGCGTGACGCGCCGCGCGCCGCCCTCGGCGCTCTCCGCGCGCGCGTACCCCCCGCTCAACACGCCGGCGGGCAGGTCGCGGAAGGCGCGCCGGTTCTCAAAGCGGTAGTCCACGCGCCGCCCGTCGCCGGCGGTCTCCGATCCTTGCGCCGTTCGCTGCCAGCCGTTGGGCACGCCGGGGTCAGCGGCGGCGTGGTGGGCGGCGAGGTTGGCGGCGTCGGTGACGTCGATGCGCCCCTCTTTGATCAGCGTCTCGCGGCCCGCGTCGTCGGTCTCCGCGCGCAGGCGGTAGCCCTCCACCTTGTTGTCGCCCTCGCCGGCCGGCAGCAGCGCCTCCATCACGGCGTGGAAGTCGAGGCCGGCGCGGTAAGCGCCGGGCAGGGCGCGCGGGAACTCGATGGAGGCCAGACGCGGCCCTTCGACCGCCGACGCGGCGTCGATGCGGTCAGCCTCCACGCCGCCCTCGGTCAACACCAGGTCGCGGCCGGCGGGCGTCAACGCGGCCAGCAGGCTTTCCCGCGCGGCGCGCAGGGCGGCGGCCCCGTCGGCGAGCGCCGTTCCCGCGAAGGTCCAGCGGACACGGATCAGGTGCGGCTCGCCCGGTTGAGGCGACTGCGGCTCGCGCAGCGCCGCGAACTCCGGATGAATGGCGTAGGTGGCGTCGCCGTAACGGATGGTGAGGGACATGCGGGGTGCTGGGGGTTGGGTGTTGGGCGCTGGGGGCTACGCGGGCTCCACGGCGAGGCCGATCAGCAGCAGCGAACCGGAAGCGAGGTCTTCGCCGGCGTGAAGCGTGGCTGGGGGTTTGGCCGGCTCCACCCGGGTGGCGCGGTAGTAGACGTCGGGGATGGCGAAGGCGCGGCCATCGAAGTAGCGGCGCACGTCGGCCAGCAGCGCGGCGTGCAGCACCGCGCGTGCCACGCCGTCGCGGTGGCGGGCGAAGAGGTCGATGCGCGCGCGGTACTCCATCTCGCGGCTGGCGCCGTTGTCGCGCCCCGCGGTCTCGCCAAGGGGGGTAAGCACGGCGTGCATCTCGCCGGCCACGCCCGGCCCGGCCGGGGCGGAGGCTTCGCGGGCCGGCAGAGAAAGGGGCGAGGCGCAGGCCGCCAGCACGGCCTCGATGAAGCCGCGGAAACCGGCGGAGGCGGGCGGGGTGACGGAGCCGTCGTCGGCGCGGACGGTGACGGTGGACGATTCGATCCAGGAGGAGGCGTTGCCGTTCTCGTCGACCGCGCGGACGCGGGCGCGCACGCTCTGGCCTTCGGTGAAACCGTAGAGCAACAGACCCCGGTCATAGCGCCAACCGGCCGGCTCCGGCGCGTCGGCGGCGTCCTCGCGAAAGCGCAGGTGCGCGCCCGACGCCAACAGGCGGCCGCGGTCGGTGAACGGTTGCCAGGCCGCGCCGTCCACCCGCGCCTCCACCTCGTGGTGGGAGAGGTCGCTGGCCGCAGACTCCGTCCAGGTGATCGCCGCGCCCAGGATGGCGCCGCCCACGGCGCGGATGCCGGCCACCGTCGGCTCGCCGGGCGCCGTCACGTCGCTGGACCAGTCCACTTCCAGCGCCGTCACCGCCGCCGGGGCGGATGTGCCGGTGAGGCTCTTCTGGCGCACCCAGAGGCGCAGCGCGTTGGATTCTCCCCCCGCCGCGGGGAGCGCGGAGAGATCGATGACCTGGCCGTCAGATTGAATTTCAGTCCATTCCGCCGCGCCGAACGCGACGCCGTCCACGCTGGCTGCGCGGCCGATCTCGGTCACGCCGCCGTTGAATGAGCCGGCGGTGTGTACGGTGAGCGAGCGCCAGGAGGCCACGGTTCCCGTGAGATCGGCGCTGGTCAGGTCTGGCGCGCGGGCCGCGAGCGCGGTGGTGGCGTACTCGGGCGCCGGATCGCCGGAGAAGGCCCCGCGCACGAAGTCCCACAGCGCCTCGCCACCGGCGCCGGCGGTGTCGCTGAGGTCGCCAAACCGCACGATGCGCGACCCGCCCGCGGCCGTGGTCGTGGCGGTGAGCAGCAGCGATCCGTCCACGTAGACCTTCACCGTGTTGCCCTTCAGCGTGACGCGGTAGAGGTGGAAGGCGGCCGGCGAGGCGTCGGCGAACGAGGCCGTGGGCGCGCCGGTGGCGTAGCGCGTTTTGATCGTGATGGTCGCGCCGCTCTTACTGAAACTGATCTGCTCGGTGCGGGCGTCGTCGTCCAGGAGGAGGCCGATGCCGCGCGGGATCGAGTCGGTGGCCGCGGAGACGAGTTTCAACCGGAACTCCAGCAGCCAGCCGGTGGCGTTGGAAGCCGAGGAAACAGCCTTCTGGTAGGCGATGTACTGCGAGCCGCTGGTGGCCACGCGCAGCGCGCCGCTTTCAATCTGCTCCACGTCCGGGCCGCCGCCCAGCACGGTGCGCGACCAGCCGTCGGCGGCAGGAAGGACCGCGCCCTCGTATGCCAAGCCGAAAGCGCCGTTGTAGGCCACTTTCAAGAGGCCCACCTGGTCGCCGACGAGGTCTTGCAGCAGCGGATTGTCGAACGTCCACGCAGCCTGGTTGACGGCGGCGCAGTCGTTCAGAGCGGGGTCGGCGTCGGTCCAGCCGTTGAGGGGCATGGCGGGTGTTGGGG
>JACQVU010000058.1 GCA_016209585.1 Planctomycetota bacterium | reverse complement strand
GTGGATGGGTCGGGCGTCAGCAATCTGTCGCTGGCGGACCCGGCGGGCCAGATCGGCGCGCCACTGTTCGGCGACGCGGGCGACGTGATCGCGTTCGCCGACGGCGGTGCGCCGGCTCGCGTGCTGGCGCGGGTCGCCGCGGCGTTGGATCGCGTCGCGCCCACCGGGCTGTTCGCTTTTCTCTGTGAACGGACGGCCGAAGAGGGGGAGCGGGAGGAGGGCGACACGGGCGAGCCGACCGCCTTTCGGCGTCTGGTCGAGGCCTGGCGGGGCGAAGACGCCGTGGCCGCGCTGGCCGTGCTGCAACAGGGGCTGGTGGCGGAGGAGGCGCGGGAGCGCGCGGAGGCGGCGGGCCTGCCCACCGCGCCGGCGGCCCGCGCGGCGTTCGTCGAGGCCACGCACGACCTGGCGCGCGCGGCGGAAGAGTTGCGCGCCGTCACGTGGACCTTCCAGCCGCCATCGTGACATCGCCGCGGTCCGCCGGTACAATCCGGCCGATGCGAACCATTCGTCAGTCGTCGGTCTCCAGTCGTCAGGCGTCGGCGATCGTGGCCGCGTGCCTGGTCGCCGGGTTCATCGCCGGGTGCGGCGAGGGGCGGCGGGGACGCTCCACGGCGCAACCGCGCGAGAGCGCGGGCCGGCCCGCGTCGCCGCCGGCGAAGGCGACGCCAACCGGCGCCGCGCCGGCCGCGCCCGCTGAGGGCGTGCGGATCGCGGATGCCGGTTCCGATCCCATCGGGGAGGTCACGCGGCTTGACCTTCGCTCGCCGCGCAAGTTCCGGTTGCGGTTCGATGCTCTGGTTGACGGCCACGCCGTCGTGCTCCCGGGTGGCGGCGGCTGGGTCGAGGTGCGCGAGGCCGACGATGCCGGCGTCTACGCCGCGCGGATCGACTGCACGCTGATGGACGCGGAAACGGCCAGCCGGCGTTTCAACGTGCGCCCGCCGGCGGTGGCGGTGACTACCGGGCCGGCGCCGGCTCCCGTGCCGCCGCCTGCCTCGGGGGCGAATGGCGCGCCCCCGGCGCCAGCGCCCTCGGTGGCGCCCGCCGCTCCCGCGGCCGGTCCGGCGCCGGGGGGCGGGGGTTACCGGGAGGTGTTCGTGGCGGTGGTGCGGACGCCGGGGGCGGTGTCGTCACACTTCGCCTGGTTGTCGTGGGAGGGGCGCGCGCCGTGGCCGCGGTACTGGTGGACGCCCGATCCGCATGCGCGGGAAGAGGCGTTGGCCGACGGCGCGCGGGTGCTGCTGTTTTGGGGGCTGGCGTTGCGGCCGGGCGCGGACCCGGCCGGGGGCGCGCGCATCCGCGACCCGCAACTGGGGCGCGACATCCGCGACGACGACGGTCGGCTGACGATCACGCGCCTCGTTCTCTCCGACGGGCGGGAAGTGAGCGACCGGGCGCAGTTGCACGTGGCCGAGGTGGCGCTGGAGGTCAAGGAGGGATGACACCATGTCAGACTTTCGCGGTGGCCGGATAACGCGAAACTGGCGGACTAGCGCGGCTCGGCGCGGTAGACTGGCGCCCCTTGCGCGCGGGATCGGTTGGTGGTGCGCCCGTGAGGGCGCCGGCCAGACCTCTCGCGCGCGGGGAAAGGCAGACCGCCTGACGGCGGAACTACCAGCAAGCGAAGGCGCTCCCGCGCGGTGTCGCGGGTTCAACAGGAGTGATATTCCCATGTCCGCCAGCCGTCACGTCACGTCGCTCGTGGGCGTCCTGGTCGCCGCCGCCTGCATGGCGGGGTGCGCGGAGGTCTACCAGGTGCGGGTCACCACCATCCCGTCGCTGAACGATGAGACGGTGGTGTCGCCGGCCCTGAAGGAACGCCAGTACAAGCAGGTGATGGTGTTGCCCCCATCGGGCACGGCGCGCGGCGTGTTCGAGAAGCAGTTGGTGTGGGCGGAAGGGGAGTTCCTGAAGCGCAACCTGGGGGTGACGTCGCCGGCGGTGGGCGCGCGGGTGGTAGACGAGAACCAGGGGGACGAGGTCGTGCGGCGTGGCGGGGGCGAGTTCTCCGACATGGAACGCGCATTGCGCCTGAGCAAGAAAGCGAACTGTGACGTGGTGGTGCAGATCGGCTCCTTCGAGTGGGTAGAGAACGGCGCGAAACGCTATTTCGTCGGCGAGAACGAGAAGATGCGGGAGGTCACGCGGCGCGAGCACGATGAACACGTCGGCTTCAAGTACTCCATTTCCACCTACCAACTGCACTTCTCCGGGCGGCTGGTCGAGGTGGAGAAGGGCGACACGCTCGCCACGTTCAACATGGCGGGATCGCTGTTCGGCCATTTGCCCCAGGACTACGTGACGACCTGGCAGTGGGACGGGGCGATGAGCATTCCGACGGGGGAGAACTACCGCTGGAACGACGAGGAGTGGATCCAGGTCGCCATGCGCAAGACCAGCGACGATGTTTTCTCCCGCGTGGCCGACTACATCGCCGGGAGGAACTTGTCGGGAGGCGAGCCGGCCGCGCCGCAATAGGCGGGCGCCGGTGGCCGGTTATCAGACCGCGCCTCCCGGCCCGCGCGGTGTCGCCGGCTGGTGGCGCCAGCCGAACAAGTGCGATTCTCCCATGTCCACCGGCCGTCACGTGGCGTCGTTGTCCGCTATCCTGGTTTCAGCGGCCCTCATTGTGGGGTGGGTGGCGCTCTACTACCCCGGCGAAAAAGTCCGCGCGAAGCCAGAGCCGAGCGATACTCCCACCGGCAAGGAGGACGCAATCGGTAGCATTCCTGGGGATACGGCGGCTTCGCGCGACGTGGCGAAGGACAACCGTAGCCCGTTTTCGTCCGGTGAGACCCCGCGGACGGAGCGCTACCAGGTGCAAGTCAGCGCCATCCCGTCGCTCGACGATCAGACCGTCGTGTCGCCGACGCTCAAAGCGGGCCAGTACAAGCAGGTGATGGTGCTGCCGCCGTCGGGCACGGCGCGCGGCGTGTTCGAGAAGACGTTGGTTTCGGCCGAGGGAGAGTTGCTGAAACGCAACCTGGGAGTGACGTCGCCGGCGGTCACCTCCCGGGTAGTTTTTGAGGGCGGCGAGAACAATGCCGTGCAACCTGGCGGGAGCGAGTTGTCCCCCCTCGATCGGGCATTGCTCTTGGGAAAACAGACGAACGCCGATCTGGTGGTGCAGATCGGTGCCTTCGAATGGGTGACAGAGGGCGCCACGCGCTATTTCGTCGGCGAAAACGAGCAGGTGCGGGAGGTCACGCGGCAGCAGCACGAGGATCACGTCGGCTTCAAGTATTCGATCTCCACCCACCAACTGCGCTTCTCGGGGCGGCTGGTCGAGATTGAACAGGGTGCGACAATGGCGACCTTCAATATGACCGGGTCGCTCTTCGGTTACTTGCCGCGAGACTACGTGACGATCTACCAGTGGAATGGATCGCAGAGCACCCTGGTGAGCGAGGACTTCCGCTGGAACGACGCGGAGTGGATTCAAGTCGCGATGCGCCGGTTGAGCGACGATATCTTCTCCCGCGTGGCAGAATACATTGCCGGGAAGAAGTGACTTCAGCATGAGCGAAGCCGTTGACCAGATTGGCCGCGGCGCGTCGGCCCGGGCCGGAACGGTGTTCGACGTTCCGGCGACGCTTGATTTTGGCGACCCCGCCGGCGAGGCGCTGCATGCGCGCCGCGCGGCCGTGATCGCCGACCTCTCCCACCGCGGGCGGGTGCGGTTCACCGGTCCGGACCGCGAGAAGTTCCTGCACAACCTGAGCGCGCAGAACATCCGCGCGTTGACGCCCGGCAAGGGGGCCATCTGTGTGCAGGCGAACAAGAACGGCCGGGTGGCGTTCGACTTCCTCATGTTCGCCGGCGCCGACTTCTACCTGGCCGAGTGCGCGCGCCCGCACGCCAAGGCGATGACCGAGTTCTACAAGAACTTCCGCTTCCGCGAGAAGGTGGCCTGGGAAGACGTGTCGGCTTCGCTCGCATGCGTCGCCGTGGTCGGCCCCCTGGCGCGCGCCGTCGTCTCCCGCGCCACCGGGCAGGAAGTTCCCGACTGGCCCGACATGGGCTGCGCCACGGCCCGGATCGCGGGCGTCGATGCGTTCCTGGCTGGCCACCGGCGATGGGCAACGCCGGCGATCCTGGCGTTCGTGCCCGACGCCGCGCGACAGAATGTATGGAGCGCGCTCGTTGAAACCGGCGGCGCGGACCTGCGCCCCGCCGGCCACGCCGCCCTTGAAATCGTCCGCCTGGAGGCTGGCTCGCCGGCTTCGCTCGTCGACGTGACCGACGCCCTCCAACCCGCCGAGGCCCGGTTGCTGCCGGCGGTGGACTTCACCAAGGGCTGTTTCCTCGGGCAGGAAGTGGTGGCACGGCTGAAGTACCGGGGCGAAGCGGTGAAGGAACTGGCGGCGCTGCTGTTCGACGGGAACGTCGCGCCCGCACCGGGCGCGGCGGTGACGCTGGGCGCACAGAATGTGGGCACGGTGACGAGCGCGGCGGTATCGCCGTCGCTGGGCCGGGCCGTGGCGCTGGCGCTCTTGAAGCGGGAGGCCCTGGCGTCCGGGACGCGGGTCGAGGCGGCCGGCGCCGGGCCGGCGGTGGTGGCGGAGCCGCCGTTGGTAAAAGCCTCATGATCCTCTCCGCTCGCGCCGGGCCGTCCTGGCCGCGCCGCTGGGCGCCGCGCGCGTGCGCGGCGGCGGGCGCGCTGTTCCTGTCATATTTCAGCGCGGGGTGCGGCGGGGCCTCGGCGGAGGCCGGGAAGGCCGGGGGAAGATGGGGCGGCGGGGAGAAGATACGGTTCCCCGTGGAGACCGCCGTGGTCCAGGCGCGGCGCGTGGAGTACACGCTGTCGGCGGTGGGGTCGGTGGAGGTGTTTGAACGGGTGCAAGTCACGGCCCGCGTGGGCGGGTTGGTCGAGCAGGTGCTGTTCGCGGAGGGCAAGAGCGTGAAGGCCGGCGAGCCGTTGCTGGCCATCGACCAGGAGCGGTACGACCTCTCGCTGCGCGGCGCGCGGGCCGAGCATGAGAAGGCGCTGGCCGCGCAGGCCGAGGCGCAGGCCAGCCTGGATCGCCGCGAGGCGGCGGCGCG
The DNA here is from genome assembly GCA_016209585.1 of Planctomycetota bacterium. GTDB lineage: Bacteria > Planctomycetota > UBA8742 > JACQVU01 > JACQVU01 > JACQVU01. The sequence continues at coordinate 790 of JACQVU010000058.1, read as the reverse complement.
GCAGAGCCGCGACCTGCTCTCGGCCGAAGACCTGGCGGCCTGGCGCATCCGCGTGCGGCAGGCCGACGCCGCCGCCGAGGAGGCCGCGGTGCGGCTGGAGAAGGCGCGGCTGGATCAGCGCGACTCCCGCGCGCCGGCGCCCATCGCCGGGGTGATTGAAACGCGCACGGTGGAGACGGGGCAGTTCGTCACCGCCGGCACGCTGGTGGCCACGCTGGCGCGGCGCGACCCGCTGCTGCTGCGGTTCCTTGTCCCGCAGGAGGAGGCTGGCGCGTTGCGCCCCGGCCTCGTCGCCGGCTTCGAGGCCGCGGGCGCGGCGGGCACGGGGCGGGCGACGATCACGCATGTGGCCTCGTCGGCCGACCAGCAGTCGCGCATGGTCGCGGTGGTGGCCACCGTGGACGCCGACGACAGCCGGCGGCTCGCGCCGGGCGCTTTCGCGCGCGTGACGGTCACGGTGGACGCCAACGACGCCGCCGCCCTCATTCCGGCGCTGGCCGTGCGGCCCAGCGAACGCGGGCTGCTGGCGTTCGTGGTGGAGGGCGAGAGCGCCCGGGAGCGCATCCTGACGCTTGGCATGCGCACCGCCGACGGCATGGTGGAGGTGAAAGCCGGCGTCCGCGCCGGCGAGGCCGTGGTCGTGCGCGGGGGCGAGGCGCTCACCGACGGCGCGGCCGTGCGGGTCGAGAAGCCCGCCCCAGCCACCGCCGGCAAGAGCGGGTCGCCGCCGCCGTCTCCCCCCGGGGCCAAGACGCCCGCGGCCGTGTCGCAGCCGGCCCCGCCCGCGGGC
>JACQVU010000057.1 GCA_016209585.1 Planctomycetota bacterium | reverse complement strand
CTTTTTTTGTCGCTCTTGCATATCTGAAGGAAGGCTGAAGTCTGAAGGTGAAAGGATGAAGGTCGGAGGCGAAAATGGCTGCCTGAGGTGGCGACGAACTTTTTTTGTCGCTCTTGCACATTGGGAGGAAGGCGGAAGGCAAAAGGCTGAAGGCGGAAGTCCAAAGGCGAGAATGGCGCTTGGCTGGACGGATAACTTTTTTTGTCGTTCTTGCACATCTGAGCAAGGGACGATGTGGCGGGGGAACGGGAGAACGTGGGACAGTGCATGCCCCATGCCCACGTTCCCACGTTCTCACCTTCCTTCCTTCGCCACATCCCCATCTCCCCATCTCTCTGTCTCCCCGCCCCGTGCCCCTCACCCAGCACCGAGCATCCAACACCCAACACCGCCCCCCTCTCTTTCAGCGCACTCACCCATGCGCTGAAAGGACGCCATTCCCGAGGTGGCGCGAAGATGGAATATCCGTAACCCCTTTTCTCTCAATGACTACCGGAGCGAAAAAAATCGCGATTCTTCGTGTGCGTTCAGAGGATGGTCGCGCAAGAACTCCTCGATCATCGCCGCGTCGTCGACCGGGACACGGTGGGCCGCATGCCCCGGATCCGCAAGATACCAGCCGGCGCCGGTCGCGCGGCGGAGGTCCGCGATGCGGCCGCGGAGCAGAACGTGCTCCGCGTCTTCCGCCCTCACTCCGCCGCGGCGGCCACCGCGGCCGGGCGACTGTCGGAGGGGCGAAGGGAGTTCATCAGGCGTTTCAGCGTCCGCCAATTCTCGCCGCGGGCGTTCGCGTAGACCTCGGGGAAGCGGCGCCGCGCCTTCTCCGCCTCGCGCCCGTGGCGGTCGGCCACCCGCGACACCGCGTCGAGCAGATTGCGCGGCAGGCCCGCGGTGATCCCGTCGCCCGCGGCGCCGGAGACCATGGCCAGCACGCGGGCGCGGGCCACGTTGGCGTCCTGGTGGGCGCCGAGAAGGTCCTGGAGGTCAACCAGCCCGGCGATGCAGGCCCGCGCGGCCTCGCCGTAATAGTCGGCGTGGAACTCCACGGCGTACCGCAACCGCTTGCACCTGATGCGCAACGCGTGGAAGGCGTCGGCGTCGCTCTGCCCGTGGATGCGATCTCCGGCCTTCTTGAAGCGGCGCCAGCGGCGGCGGATGAGGTCCGGCGCCGCGGCGTGGGCCGGAGGAGAGTCGTCATAGGCGGGGTCGGCGAGCGCCGCCAGCGAGGCGGCCGAGGCGGCGAGCCGCTGGAAACGTGGGGAGTCGAGCGTGACGACCATGCGCCCGCGCGCCTCCACCCGCAACCGGCGGAGCAGCGTGTCGATAGACAGGAGGGCGTCGGCCTCAGCCCCCGAGGCCTCCTCACGCCAGTGGGAGATCTGGCGCAGGTGCACGTCCAGGTCGCGCACCTCGCCCAGCACGCCGCCGGCCCACGCCATTTCTTCTTTCAGGAGTTGCGCGGATTCCGGCAGCACGCCGGCGAAGAACGCCAGGGCCGCGCGGATCCGGCGCGTCGCCACGCGCATGTCGTGCAGCGGGTCGGGATCGGCGTCGGCGCGCGCTCCCGTCTCCGCCGCCGTGAAGGCCGTGGCGTGGCGGCGCATCACCGTGAAGGCCACGGCCCGCAGCGACCGCGACACCAGCGGCGTCACCGTCTCGTGCGTCTGCGCGAAAACTCCCCCTTCCGGCCGGGACATGTTGAGAGAACGCCCCCGCGTTGTCGTGCGCCACCGTGGATCGAAAGCCCCATGAGAAGCGATCCACGCGCCCGATTCCAGCCGGAAATCAGGATCAGGTCAGCGCGGCCGCGAGCGAAAAATAGAGCAGAATGGCGCCGATGTCGGTGGCCGCGAGCGTCACCGGGCCGGCGGCGATCTTGGGATCGAGTTTCAGCGCGTGCAGCAGCCAGGGCACGGAGAGACCCAGAAAGCAGGCCAGCAGCAGCGACAGGCCGATGGCTGGGCCGAGCACCCGCGCCGCGGCCGCGCCCTGGTCGAAAAACACCCGGGCCACGAGCGCCACCAGCGCGCCGCACGCCGCGCCAAGGCAGAACGCCGTGAGCACTTCCCGCCTGAGAGCCGCCAGGTACCACCGCAGCGTGGGCCGCGTGGCGCGCAGCGCCTGGATGGCCACGGTCATCGACTGCATGCTCACGCTCTCCGCCAGGCCGAGCACCAGCGCCATGAAGAACGCGATGGCCAATTGCCCCGCCAGCGTCGTCTGGTAGGCCCGCGCCACCAGCGCGCACGCCATGCCGCTGGCGATGGTGGCCAGCAGCCAGGGGAAACGGGCGCCGAAGGCCCGCAGCGGCGAGGCGCCGCGCACCTCGCTCAGCCGGAAACCGATGGCCTCGAACACGGCGTCGGCGCGGGAGCGCTCGGCGAAATCCATCACTTCATTGGTCAGGGAAGAAATGTCCACCACGCCCACCACCTCCCCGGCGTCGTTCACCACCGGAAACGCCAGGAAACGGTGAGACACAAAATGTTCACACGCCTGCCGCACGGTGGCCGTGTGCGGAAGCGTCACCACCGCCGGCGCCATGATCTCCTCCACCCGCCGCTCCAGCGGCGCCGTGAGCAGGCGGCGGGTGGGCAGCACCCCGGCCAGCCGGCCGTGGGGGTCGGCCACGTAGAAGTAGATGATGCGCTCGCCCGCGCCCTGTTGGCGGATGGCGTCCAGCGCCTCACGCACGGTGGCCCCGACGCGCAGCAGCGAGAAGTCGGTCCGCGCGAAGGGCAGCACGCTCTTATCCGGCGGCGGCATCGCCGGCTGCGCGCCGCCGATCGCGGTTTGGCGGGGATCAATGCCCGTCATCCGTGGATGAACTTGACGAAGATCAGCCCGCGCCCCCGGCCGACGGCCATGTGGCCGACGCGGGCGCAGGCCTCGAAGACCCAGAAGTTGAGGTCGGCGACGGTGTCGCACGGCCGGCCGGGGTGCAGTTCGCGGAACTCGCGGCGCAGGCGATCGACGTCGTCCGGCTCCGCGAAGAGGTAGTCCACGGCCCGGCCGTCGCGGTCGAACTCCACGATGATGGCCTCGGAGAGGGCCAGCATGCCGAGCGCGCGCCGCACGCTGTCCATTTCGCCCAGGAAGTCGGGCGTCTCCCGCGCCGTGAAGCCGCCGTGCTCCTCGTCGAGCAGCACGTGGAAGCGCGGGAAAGCGCCGCCGTACTCGCCCCCTTCGAGACGCAGGCGCACGGTCTCAACCAGCGACTTGATCGCCCGGTTGGAGCCGAGCCGCAACCCCGGCGGGTCGCTGTCCCAATAGGCCCGCCACTCATCGCCCGTGTATTTGAGCCACTCGTCCGGCGGCGCCACGTACACCTCGACCCCCATGGCCGGAGTCTACCCCGCTTGCCGCCCGATGCCAACGGCGGTGGCGGGTTTGCTGCTGGGGGGCCCGTCCGATATCAGAGTGCAATCTTTCACTCCAGCGCCAGGCGGGCGACGAGGACGCTCTCGCACTTCTCCAGGTTGATGATGTACTTCGGTGGCCGCGGCTTGCCGTTGCTGTTGCGCCCTTGGCGCATGATGCCGCAGATTTTGATGGTTTCCTTGTCAAAGCAGAGGAAGAGCACTTCGCGGAGCTCGGCGCGCGTCTTGCGGTACCGGGTGAGGGGGGTACGAGCCTCGCGCTCCTTCTGGTACTTGCTCTTGCCGCCCTGCAGTTGCTCCCGCCAGCGTTGGAAGGTGCGATTCTCGTCGTTGTACTCGACATCGCACAACGCGATGATCGCGCCGTAGGAACCGAGGCCCGAAATCGTTTTGTCCACCGCGGCCTTGTCGTTGAGAATCGCGTGATGGTCATCGGACTTGATGGCCTTGCCCTTCAAGTCCCAGTTGATCACGCCCTTCAGGTCGAATCGCACGCGATCAACGCGCTCACCGGGGATCTCGAAGCCGGGCGGGGTCGCCCTGACGAAAAGCATCTCCCAGTAAAACGCCCACCACTCCGTCTGGCGCCAGTTGTACTTCGCGTCTTTCATCTCCAGGACGCACTTCTTCCCGTCCCATTGGCGGGGAAACGTTTTGATGATCCGCTTGGCTTGGGACACGTCGTCAACGATGGACATGGCGCACCCCCGGGGGGCTTTCACCCAAACATCTGTTTCGACGGCGAACGGCGGTTTGGGCGCCGCTTCACGACCGCGCGTCCCGGACCCCGCAACGCCGCGCCAATGGCGATCTTGTCCATCCTCGGCGCCAGTTGTTCCGCGCGAAGGGCGAGGGGTTCATCGAGCCGCGCCCGCGAGAGATCGACGTACTTTTCGACCACGTCGTACCCCGCGTGCCGGCGTCCCAGCGCCCGCGCCACCTTCAACGTCTGGCCGGAGCCGCAGAACGGATCGAGCACCAGGTCGCCAGGATAGGAATAGAGCGAAGCCAGGCGCGCCGGAATCTCCTCGGGGAAGGGGCAGGGATGATCGATGTGGCCAGGCGGCACCGGCGCGACGTGCCACACGCTGTTGGCGATGTCGCAGGTAAACAGTTGGTTAATCGGGTTGCGCGCGGCCTCCATGTCTTTCCGGCTCCGGCCGCGATAGAGCGGTTCGCCGTCCCGGCGAAAGAGCAGGATGTACTCGGTCATGATGTTCGGATAGTAGTACCCTGGAAACGGCTTCTGAATGAAGACCCCCGCGCGCTTCACGCCTCCCGTGACCTTGTTCCAGATGATGTCCTGGTGGAATCGCCAGCCGGACTGGACGAGCCGCGACGTGAGGTCGAACGGCACGGGAAAGTGTTTTCCGTCGAGCAGCAGCGTGCCGATGACCACCGCGAGAAACCCGCCGGGCCGGGTTTTGGCGAGCACGCCGGAGAAGATGCCCGTCATCTTCGCCAGGTACTCTTCGTATCCCCGGCCGGCGTCGGCGTACCGGCGGGTTCGATACCACTGCGTCGAGTCGACGGCGTGCCGGTCGTAGTCGATGGCGTTCCAATAGGGCGGCGAGGTGACGGTGAGGGTGACCTCGCCGTCTCCAAGCGCGGAAAGGTCCTCGCACGTGCCGTGAATGACGCGGCCGCCGTCGCGGTTCTGACTCATGCCGGGAATACGCCCGGTGGGAACGTCTGGAGGCGCGGACCGAGGGGAGTGGCCTCGATGAAGAAACAGCGCTCCGTGTGGCCTTCCTCCATGGAGTCCCAGCAGCAGTCGATGACGTCGTCGATGTCGCCGAACGGGCCGCCCAGAACTTCCGTGCCGCGGTCGTCATGAACGAACGCGGCGAACATCGGGTGTGGCCAATCGGGATGTGACATGTGTTGACCTTTCACTGGAGGAACCCCAGTCGCCTCGCGACTGGAATGAAACTTGCCAGAGGCGGTTCCCAGCACGTTCTCTCCCGCTACCCCAGCGCCTTCTTGAACTCCTCGTTCAACTTCGCGGCGCTTCGAACAGTTCGCTGCGGGTCTCCGCTGGAGTCGAGCATCGCGCCCCTCCCGTCACCGGCGCGAGGATGACGCATGCCGTTTCGCCGCGCGTCGCCGGGCGGTGGACCCGGTCCGCGCCTTGTCGCGCGCGGATTTCCGAGGGCGGAGACGGGAAGGGGCAGGCCTGACGTGCCATCACGAGCCTGCCAGACCGAGTTTTTTCAGCAGAGCGAGGGCCTCCTTCACATGCCGATTGGTGCACTTGTCACCCTTCTTGCGACGAAGCCGTTGCAAAGCAGTGTCGTGGTCGTCGCCCATCTCGCGGAACGCATCGTAGGTGGCGGCCAGCTCCAGTGCGACGGAGCCGGTGTTGTTCATCGTTTTGATCTCGGGCTGAAACTTCTTCACCTCGGGACGTTCGGCAAGCTTTCGAGCAGGCTCGGTCGCTTTGAGCACGAAGTAGGACGAGCCGTCCTGGAGTCGACGGTTCTTCTTCTCCTCTTCGACGAGGCCGAACGCTTCGAGCAACCCGATGTCGAAGTGCACTCCTTCACTGTATGGACCGTAGAAATGGAGTGTGTAGCAATAGTCCATCGGCGCGCCCAAGCGCTGCAGGATCTTCACAGTCTTCTGAAGCCGAGTGCGACCGACGACCTTCTGCCCGGGGTGCGCGGCGATGACAGCCGCGAGCCACTTGAATTTTTCCATCATTTCTTGCGCTCCTTTGACAGTGTGTTCTTGGCGACTTCTTCGATTCGAGAACGTATCGACTCTGGAAAGTAGTAGCGCACGAGGCTGTATGGTTTGCGAAGATGGACGAGCGCGTCTGATCGTGTGCTGATCTCGACGTTCTCGCCACCGGCGGACTCGACGTAGATCTGGGACGCTGGCCTTTGGATGTCCGGGTTATACGGCTTGTAAGGAGTATCCGCCGCCACATCAGCGACGAAGCTGTGCTCCACGTCGAGGCCCGCGTCCCCTACTATTCCGCGCGCCTCGTTGCCGAATTTCTCGACCTGATCGCTCTGGCTGTCGGTCACGTCCACCGATTTGTAGAGCTTCCGCTCGACGAGTCCACGCCCGAGCGTGCCCAGAATCTTGTCGCTTGCGCTGGCGCATGACTTGAAGAAATCGACGAGCGACGCGTCGTCGAGTTTCAAATAGGAGTCGAGCGACATCTTCTCGGTGAACGCATCCAACACGTGGGGTGGCGCGTGCGGCAAGATCGTCGTCCGCATGGGCCCATTTCCCGCTTCATTCGCCAAGTGCTTGAACCGGCGAAACGCCAAGTAGAGCATGACTTCCGCCGCACGCACAGTTTTGTGAAAGTAGACGGCACGATACATGTGGTGGCGAGCAAAAACATAGGCCTCAGCGGCGTCCATCGCCTTCCGACCAATGTAAAGCCGTCCATGCTTGCCGTCGAACCTCAGTTGCAGGAGCAGCCAGTCTAAGTCAAAACGGCCATAGTCGACGCCAGCAGCGTAGCTGTCCCGCAGAAGATAGTCAAACCGATCAGCGTCGAGCTGGCTGGACACGATTTGTTTCAGGTGGTCAGGAATCTCAGCGGGCCTCCTCCTTTTTTCGTTGTCGACATCTTCATCGAAGAAGGCGGCAAGGCGAGCCGGCAGGCTCCGATCGTGATCCTGAAGACACCTTCCGACTTCAGTCTTTGGGTCTCGGATGATCTCCAGTGTGCGGGCCTCGTGCTTTTGCGACGTGACCTTCTCGAACGCATGCGAAAATGGCCCGTGGCCGACATCGTGCAGGAGGGCAGCCACAAGCACCGCCTTACGCTGCTCGGGATCGACCTTCCTCTGGTTTGCGGGTGGCCACACGCGGTCAGCCATGCGCCGCGCCACGTGCATGACGCCGATGCAGTGCGCGAAGCGGCTGTGGTTCGCTCCCGGGAAGACTACCTCGCTCATGCCGAGCTGTTTGATCCGGCGAAGCCGTTGGAATTCCCGAGTATTGATCAGATCGAGCAACAGCCGGTCACAAGGGTTGTCTTCAAAAGGGATGATGTTATGGACCGGATCGCGGATAACCTTCGGCCAAATCTTGCTCACGGTCGGCTCCCTATGAGTCCAGCCTCGATAAACCAGTACGGTGCTTGCTTCGCGGAGCGGACACCGAACTCCATCGTCGACCGCGCGTCAAAGTAGCACAGATCACTTTACTTCGCCGCAACACAAACCACCCGGGGTCGGGACGCCGAAGAACCCCTACCCCAGCGCCTTCTTGAACTCCTCATTCAACTTCGGCAGCACCTCGAACAGATCGCCCACGATGCCGTAGTTCGCCACCTGGAAAATGGGCGCGTCGGGGTCCTTGTTCACCGCCACGATCACCTTGCTGCTCGACATGCCGGCCAGATGCTGAATCGCGCCGGAAATGCCGCACGCGATGTAGACGTTCGGCGACACCGTCTTCCCCGTCTGCCCCACCTGGAACGAGTGCGGCTTCCACCCCGCGTCGACCACCGCGCGCGACGCCCCCGTGGCCGCGCCCAGCGTGGCGGCGAGATTCTCAAGCAACTTGTAATTCTCCTGGAACTGCCCGTGCAACGCCTGGTCGTCGCCCTCAGCCTTGCCCTTCACCCCCCGCCCGCCGGAGACCACGATGCTCGCCTCGGCCAAGTCCACCTTGCCCCCCGCGGCGGCGGCGAAGAGCGTGACGGGCGCCTTGGGCGTGATACCCGACACGTCCACCTTCACCACTTCCACCGGCGCGCCCGCGTTCGGCGCCTCCGGCAGGAAGACGTTGGGGCGCAGCGTGGCCATGAAGGGCGCGGTGGCCACCGTGACCGTCACCCGCGCCTTGCCGGCGTAGACCGGCCGCAGGGCGGCGATCTCGCCGCCCGCGACCGCCAGCGCCGTCACGTCGGCCGCCACGCCGGTTTCGAGCGTGACGGCAACCGCCGGGGCCAGGTCTTTCCCCATGGCGGTTGCGCCCAGCAGCACCGCACAGGCGCCGCACTCGCGGGCCACCTTGGCGACGACGTCGGCGTAGCCGTCGGTCGAGTAGCGGGCGAACTTCGCGTCGTCAGCCACGAAGACCGTGGCCGCGCCGTACTCGCCCGGTTTCCGGGCGTCGTTCACGCCCGAACCGATCAGCAGCGCGCACACCGGCTGGTTGAGCGCCGCGCCGAGGCGCTTGGCCTGGCTGACCACCTCCCAGGTGATCTTCTTGAGTTGACCTTCCCGGACTTCACCGACGGCGAGGATGCAGTTGGCCATGGTTCAGTTGTCAGTTGTCAGTTGTCAGTTGTCAGATGATTTTGGCTTCCTCACGGAGCAGGCGGACGACTTCGCGGGCGTTGGCGGCGGCGTCGCCCTTGAGCACTTTCCCGGCCGGGCGGGGCGGCGGAAGTTCCATTTTGGAGACGACCACGCGGTTGGAAATGGCCGGCGCCGGGATGGATTCCAGCGGCTTCTTTTTGGCCGACATGATCCCCTTGAGCGCGGGGTAGCGGGGCACGTTGATGCCCTTCTGGCAGGTGACGATGCAGGGCACGGGGAGCGGGATAGTTTCGACCCCTCCTTCCACGGCGCGGGAGCAGACGACGGTGTTGCCCTGGACCTCCATGCCCACCACCACCGAGGCGGAGGGGATGCCGAGCAGGCGGGCAACCATAGTGCCCACCTGGTAGTTGTCGGCGTCGATGGACTGTTTACCGAAGAAGGCCACGTCGAACTGCAGCGGGCGGAGGGCGTCGGCGAGCGCCTTGGCGGTGGAGAAGGAATCGCGGGTCTCGGCGTTCTCATCGACCAGGTGGATGGCGCGGTCGGCGCCCATGGCCAGCGCGGTGCGAAGGTCTTTGGTGGCTTCGGGCGGACCGAGGCAGACGGCGATGCACTCGCCGTTGGTCTGTTCCCGGAGTTTCACCGCGGCCTCGATGGCGTACTCGTCGTAGGGATTGACGACGTACTCCACCCCCGCCCGGTCGATGGCCGCGCCGCCGGCGCCCACCTTGACGCGGGTGGTGGTGTCGGGCACGCGTTTGATGCAGCAGACGGTTTTCATGGTCCTTCCTTTCCACGTCAACTGGGCTTCTGAAGGTCGATCTCCCCGGCGCCGCCCTTACAGCGGGAAGGCCGTCAGTTTTCAAGCCGCGCACGGTACTCCTGGCACGCCGCGTCCAATGAAGGCGGCGACGGATCGCGCCGGCGGCCTTCGCGGCACATGGCCGGCGGGGTTTCTCCACGGGCCCTCACCGCCCGGTGGTGAACTCGGCCTTCGCCACCGTCTGGTTGCCGTCGCCGTCGGTGACGCGCACCGCCACGACGTGGTCGCCCGGCGCCGACACGGGGAGCGTAACCCGGAACGTTTCTTCGCGCGAGTCCAATACGCCGTCGCGGGAATCGAACGCCCGCCACTCCCCCTGGTCCACGGCGTGCTCCATGAGGGTGATCACGCTGGCGGTGTCGCGCGCCGCGCCGGTCATCTCGCCGGCTGGGCTGACCTTCAGATCGACCACGTCCGGCGGGTTGTTGTCGACGACGAACGGGTCCGTCGTCAGGCTGTGCGCCAGCGCGTTCGGCCGGGCGTTGTCGAGTTCGTCCGACACTTCCAACCGCAACTCGTACACGCCGTCGGGGATGCTGATCGTGTCCCACTCGAACGTGGTCCCGGTCAGGATCGGCCCCGGCTTCTGCGTCAGGTCGATCCAGGTCTCCCGGCCGCGCTGGCGAACGAAGACCCGCGCGGCCAGCCGGTCGCCGTCGGCGTCGGTGGCCTTCCACGTGACCTTCTTCTTGGGCGTGTGCGTCTCCCGGCCGAGGCGGCGGGTGAGCCAGGAGACGTTTTCCACCTTCATCTCGTCCAGGTGGGGCGCCTGGTTGTCGGGCCGGTAGAAGAGCGAGACCTCCTTCACCTCCGCCAGGCCCCCGGGCTCGAAAGTAACCTTGTATTGCACGAAGCGGCCGCGCGGCGACTTCACCACCCCGTGGGCCGGCGCGGCCCCGCCGGGGAAGGCCAGGGCGTCGGCCCACTCCGACCAGGTGGCGTCGGGCTTGGCGACGTTGCCGCCGCGGGTCTGGAGGTTGAAAGCCGGAGAGGCCGAGCGCTCCAGGGCGCGGGCGTTCACCGTCAGCGCGCCCCAGGAGGAGGGAAACTTGGTGTCGAACGCGCGCGAGATGAACTCGGCCTTCTTCGCCGCGCCGCCCACGAGGTGCAGCGATCCCTTTTCTCCCGTGCCGAAGGCCGCCAGCGAGCCTTCCCTGGTGAGCAGCGACAGCACGCGCTCATCCTTGGAGTCGTGGATCACCGCGTACTTCTGGTCGTCATACACCTCGTAGACCAGCCCCTTCATCCCGGTGGCCGCGTAGACGCCGCGGCGGGAGAGGGCGACGTCGGTGTAGTAGTTGTCCTTCTGTTCCAGGAGTTCCAGGATGCGCCCCTCATACGATATCCGCGCCAGCATGGCCGAGAACCCGGTGGGCGGCGCGGGCGGCCGCCCCGCCTCGCCGGGCGGGGCGATCTTGCCCGGACCGGCGGCGCGGATGGCGTAGGTGTCGGGCGCGCCGGAAGTGGCGGCGTTGGCCGCGGCGTAGACCACGCCGGCGCGCACCGCGATGGCGCGAACCTCCGGCTTGGCGAGTTCGGCCAGCACGGAGACCTTCCCCTTGGGATCGCGGCGGTAGACGCGCCCGTCGGCGGAACTGCCGAAGAAGAGGTTGTTCTCGTCGTCGCGGGCCAGGCAGACGAAGTTGGTCTGCTTCTCCTCGGTGGCGTAGACCTGTTTCGCGGCGCCGCCGGGCAGCGCGATCTCGTACAGCGCCCCCTTGGGGCCGGTGGCGGCGAAGAGTTTCTTGCCGTCGGAGGAGAGCGCGATGGCCCAGACGTTGGGGTCGGAGAGTTTGGCGACGTCGTGCACCGCGCCTTCGGGGTCGATGCGATAGACGCGCCCGTTCGGGATGGTGGCCGCGTAGAGGTTCCCGGCGGCGTCGAATAGCAGGTCCGTCACCACCACTTCCGGCGAGTCGTACACCACCTCCAGCGTCTGGGTTGGCGCCGAACCGTCGGCCGCGCGCCCCGACTTGCCCTTGCCGCCGCCCGCGGCTCCGGCGGCGGGCTTCTCGGCATCGGCGCTTTTCTCCCGGTCCGGCTCTTTCCCGCTCTCTTCGCCGGCGTCGGATTCCTTGGGTTTTCCGCTCTCCTTCTCCGCGCCGGCCGGTGTGTCCTTCCCGGAGTCGTCGTCGGCCGCCTTCGCGCCTTCGCCGGCCTTTTTGGCGACCAGGCGGAGGATGCGCCCCTCGTTTCCCGTCCCGACGTAGAGCGTTCCCGACGGCGAGATCGCGGTGGACCAGACCGTCTCCCCGCCGGCGTCGACGCGGGTGGTCTGGCGGCCGGGGCGGACGCGCCCGTCGGAGGTGAGCACCACGCTCTCCGCCGTGCCCTGCACGAAGTCCGCGAAGGCGCCGTCCACCCACACCGAAGAGCCACCGGCCCGCAGATCGCCCGCGCCCAGCGCCGCGCCGGCCAGCGCGCCACCCGCGATGCAGAACGCCCGCGCCAGGCGGGATAACGGTCGTGTCGCCGGCATATCACGCTCCTTTCAGGGGCGCCGCCGCTCCTTGAGGTTCACCACCACCCGCCCGCCTCCCCGCATCAGGTACGAACCAATGCTCACCGGCGCCGAGTGGTACGCGCTCCACGCCGCCTCGCCGCCGCGGCTGTCGGTGGGGCTGACCATGCCGTGCAGCATGGTGGCGGGCAGGCCGGCGATGCGCTGCCCCTCCACCTCCAGTTCCGCGCGGGCGCGGCCGAGCACCGCGATCACGGTGTTCGCCCGCCAGGCGTCGCGCTCCTTCAGGGCGGCGAGCAGCGTGGGCAGGTCGCGCACCCGGGGAGATTCGGGCGCCATGCCGGCTCCGCCCACCAGGTGGATCTCCAGCGGCCCCGGTGCGAAGTGCGCCGGCGCCTGTACCGGCACGCGCACCGCGAAAAGCTCTCCCCGCCGCGGGCGGAGGGTGGCGGTGAGGGTGACGGTGTCGCCCGGCTCGATCTCGCTCCGGTCGGCGGCCAGCGTCCAGAGGTCCGCGGTGGGGTCGGTGTTCTGAATCTCCACGCTCACCGCCACGCGGTCGATGTCGGCGCGGGTGTAGTCGTTAAACAGGATGGCCGTGACCGGGTCGGTGGTGGAGAAGTCGAAGCCCGATGACGAGGCGTAACAGTTGGTGAACACGTGCTGCGCGCCGTCTTTCATCCGCACCGCCAGGCGGCGGGTGGCGAACGTCGGGCCGAAGGTGCTCTCCGCCGCGCCGACCACGTCGGAGATGATGCCCGCGAGGAACATGCGGGTGAGCGCGCGGTGCTTGATCACCTCCACGTGGTAGCGCTTCTCGTAGCCCGTCTTCTCGTTCCTCACGCGGATCGCCACTGGCAACATCACCTGGGCGGACTCGCCGAGTGAGCCGGCGATGCAACTCTGGTAGTCGCCCCGGATCAGCCCCACGTCCCTGATGGGCGCGCCGAACTTGAACGACCGCTGCACGCTGCCCACGGTGACGTGGATGTAGGCCGTGGTCATCGGAATGTCGTACTCCCCGCCCCCGAACATCGGGTGGCCGAAGGCCAGCACCCCGTCCGCGCCGACGTAGGTGCAGGTGCCCACGCCCACCAGGTCCACGTCGCCCCCGGCCACCTTCACCCCTATCGCGCTGCCCGGCTCCAGCCGCACCCGTTGCAGCGCCTCGTCGTCGCCGCCCGCCACGCCGCCGCTCTGGATCGGCTCGATCCCCAGCGGCCGCAGGTGGCGCGCCATTTCCTCCACCCCGCGCGCGGAAAGGCCGGAAACCATCAGCGGCGTCGCCAGCCGCGTCAGCGCCGTCGGCCGGGGCGGATCGCCGCCGGCCGCGGGGAACAGGTCCGCCGCAGCCGCCGCGCCCGGACCGGAGGCGGGCGCGAGGTCCAGGTCGCGGTCGGTCGGCAGGGCGAAGGTGCTGTCGCCCTCGCCGGGCTGCTCGCGCGGCCGGGCGAGGTCGCGCCGCATGGCCGAGATCGGCGTGATCCCGGCGATCGGTTCCAGCGAGAACGACCAGCCATACGCCAGCGCGCCGAGCAGGCGGACCTGGCCCTCGCGGTCTTCCAGGTAGACCGGGCTGCCGCTCATGCCGCCGATCACCTTGGTTTCCTCCAGTTTCCAGCCGGAGCAGCGCACCAAAACCACGTCCTGCCCCGGGAGGAAGTTCCTGACGGCCGAAATCACCTCCACGCCGAAGACCTGAATCTCGGCCCCGGTGAAGACGCTCAGCCCCCAGCCGCGCTGGCCGCGCCAGACCTCGTCGGGATCGATGGGAGTGACGATTTGCTGTAATTCGCGCGCCGACGGCTCCGCCCCGCGCGCCACCGACGGCGCCGCCCCCGCGAACGTCGCGGCCAGCAGCGCCCCCCAGAAGCCGAGACCCAAGCCGCCGTGCCGGGGACGACGCATGCGCGCCTCCGTTGTCCGCGGGTGAGAGAAGACCAGCCGATCCGGTGCGGAAGGAAGGGACGCTACCAGCGCCGTTTACCGCTGTCAAGACGGACCCGCGCGCGCGCGCGAGATTGTCTCCCGGACGCACGCCCGTGCTTGCGAGACGTAGCCGGAACCAGAGCCGGGGGTTGGAGGACAGGGGCGCGGGAAGCGACAACGGGGGAACGGGAGAACGTGTGAGCGTACGATGGTGCCTGCCCCATCCCCACGTTCTCACGTTCTCCTCTCTCTCTTGGCGGACCGGTCGCTCCAACCCCCGGCCCTTGGAGGACGCTGTGGCGCGCGCGGACATCGACGATCTTGTCCGTGGTCTCCATCGGTTCTATGGCCTCCGAAACACTATCACGCTCTCGCGTGATGGATTCCGGCCATACTTACCCATTTGCTGGGCGCTGTTGCCGCGATACCGCGCGACCAGCATCTTCTCGCACTTGAGGCCGGCCTGTTCGCCTACTTCCGCGGTGAGCTCGTCCACGGCAATCGGAACACCCCTGTACTGGGCATTGCCCACGACGAACGCGATACGTGCCCCACGCTTGCAGACGCGGCGGACCTCTCGCAGAACCAGGTGGAGGTCGAGGAAGTACCCCTCGATCATTTCCTTCACGCGAGGATCTTGCTCCTTTCGCCGGATCTGGGCTACCGCCCGGGCGAGGCGATGGGGTCGAACGTACCCATTGGTGTCGGGACGCACCGGACGCGCCTCCGGGTGGGAGTGAAAGCTCTGGTGGCGGAGCCGGCGGGTCTGCTCCCAATTGAGGAAGCCGAACATGAGTTCGACGCCGAAGACGCGGGTGTAGTCGTGGCGGTTCGGGTAGGGCGGCGACGTTATTACCGCGGAGTAGGAAGGCGCGGTATCCGGTAGCGACCTAGCGTCACCCGCCTGAACCCGCCAAGCCCCCTCATCACGCCCAGGCGACTCTTCAATATCCGCCAACATCCGGTGGACTTTCTCGGTCAAATCCGCCAAGAGAGTCACGGTGGTCCTGCGGCGATCAACCCATCGGAGCCAGCCGCCTTCGGCCACGGCCCGGCTGTATTCAGGTATCGTGGCGAGCAAGGCGAGCCGGAAGAAGCCGCGCTCCGTTCTCGTCGCGTCGAGACCTGCGATGTCGCGATCCAGCGCCTCGAAGGCCGCTAACATCTTTCCAGGAAGCGCCGCGCGTACCAGGTCGGGATAGGCCTTGGCGGCCCCGGTCCAACGCGCGGGATGGATTCCGCGACGGAGACGAGACCACAGGTCTTTGAGATGGGATCCCTTGTAGTTGGCGATTTTCACCCGCGTTACGAACACCGCGAGCGGAGACAGGTCGTAACCCGTCGCCGGGATCCCCTTCTCTTTTGCCGCCAGTAAAGTAGTGCCGGCGCCGGCGAACGGGTCGAGAATGCGGTCCTTCGACGTGAGGCCCCACTCGTCGATGAGAGCATGAACGAGATCGCTCGTGAAGCTGTGCGGAAAGACGTACCACCGGTGGACGGGTTTCCCGGCCAGGGGCTTCGGTGTCACCCACCATCGCCACTCCTTCCGTTCTTCAACCGCGAAGCGAACCATGTCCGACGACGATCTCACTGGTGGCCAATCGACTGATACGCCGGGCGCGGAAACTCGATCTTCACCGGCTGCCGGTAGATCGGGTGGGAGAGGAGCAGTTCTCCCTTGTCGAGCCGCGTCAGGTGAGACTTCAGGTCCGGAGAGATGAACCGGTAGGCCGAGTCCGCAAGCTCCGAGGAGTCGCTCCTCCCGATGACCTTGGTCGCGCAGTTGCCGACCACCTGCCCATGAACCTCGCTCATGAACTGCTCCGCCGAAATGAGCACGACCCCAAGGGAGCGCCCGCGCGCCGCGATGTCCAGCACATACTCCAGGATGGACGATTCGCCCTCGCCGCGCTTGCCGGGGGCGTATTTGTTGAGCTCGTCCACGAAAATGATGACCTTCCTGGGCAGGTCTTTCTGCTCGTCCACGGTGGCCTCGGCGTACATGCCGTAGACCTCCTGAATGATGTGGCCGAAGACGAGCGCGCGCTCCTCATCCGTCAGCTTGGCGATGTCCACGACCACCATCTGGCCGCCCTGAATCCGGCGGATCTCCTCGCCCAGATTGGCCGCGCGGCGCGCCGCACGCTGCTGCACGAAGACCCCAGACTGCCGGTTGCGGACCACCCGGCGAAGCACCCGCACGAAACGTCCAACGGAGGAGGCACGGACCTCTCCAACCGACTGCGGTATGCCTTTGTCCATGAGCGGCGATCCGTTCAGCAGGTCGTCCCAGGTCCCGACGTTCCTCCACTTCGGTTCCTGGTTCGAAACGCCGTGGTGGATCTCCCCGATGAGCGCCCCGAGCGTGTCCCACGGGTCTGGAACGCGAATCAGAAGCCCGAGGCCCGGACCAGGGGTCACGCGATTTCCTACGACATCCTCCAGCGCGTAGGCATAGGTCTGGAATTGATCCGGTGGTTCCCCGAAGCAGTTCGGCAGGCCGGTGGTCTGCGTGTCCTTGCCCCACGGCAGGAGGTAGCGCACGTTCTCGAACGGCTGGGGCCTCACGCCCAGTTCATCCCAGAGGTCATGTTCCTCCGGCTTCATCCCTTTCCGCGGCTGGTCGATGACCAGGAGATCGTTTTGCTTCACGTTGAGCACGATGACGGCGATATCCTTCGAGCCAACCGTCTGGAGAATGGACTGGATCAGGAACATGGCGTAGGAGGTCTTCGTGGCCAGGCCGGAGATGCCGGCGATGTTGACGTGAGCCCCCTCCGGGCCGAGAAGGTACCTCGAGTCCAAATAGACGCGGGCGCGCGTTCCATTCGACATGCGGATCAGACCCGCCGGGATACGGTTCTTTTCGGGCATCTTGTCGATGCCGAGCGCGACGTGGATGCCTTCCTCGTTCGAGAAACGAACCGCCGCGTCACTCTGGACCGGCATGTAAATCCCCATCGGGTACTCGCCCGAGGGATCCGCGTTGGCGAGAACATTCACCTCAGCGACGTTCGCTCCCTGGCGCGGCGTTTGAGGCGTCGCCGCCGTGCTCCCGAAGTCGCTCGAGATGTAGTTGGACAGGTGAGACGGCGCATCCGTGATCTGCTTGACGTTCGTCACCAGTCCGAACGTGCGCGTACTTCCCATCTGCTCCGCTTCGACGATGTCGAATGGGTTGACGATACCGTCAGCGGCGAGCCAAAAGGAAAACTTCTCCGAGGAGTTCGGATCCCGTTCGGTCGCCGAAGCCTTTCCGATGACCTGGCGATCTTCCTGCTTCGGATCGCCCTGCTTTTTATCCGCCACGTGAATGCGCCTCCTTCAGCGAATCATGGCTCCGGAAGCCTGACTCGGCCACTTCAATCCCGCTTTGAGCGCCTCGTGTGAGACAAAGCCGTTCTTCACGGCCTGCTCGGCCAGGTAGATGGCGTAAACATGGGCGTGCCAGCGGATGTCCTTCCCATGCGGCGAAACCTGGCGCTCCGCCACCAAGGCCCCGGATATCTCGTCAATGAGGTCCGACGGCACGGCCTCGCCCGTCGGATTCGGGAACTCAACTTTCACGACGCCCATGAGGGGGTAGTCGAGCTGCTTCTGCTCCCGCAGCCGCGCGTACCAGACCGCCACTTTGCCCGACCGGGCGGAGAAGGCGCAAGTCCGCGCCGAGAAGGGAAGCCCCGAGAGAAGCCCGTAGAGGTTGACCGTCTGGCCGCCCCGCGCGCCCGGCAGTTTGAAGAGCGGCTCACGGGAGAAAGACTTCGTAACGCCGAGGAATCCGCGCACATCGCGCCAGGAATGCAAGTCCTTCCCCAGGCTCCCGTCCAGGACAAGCCACTGGCCCTCTTCGCGCGGCAGCTCACGTCCAATCTTCTCCTCCTCGCCCGCCATGATGTGGTGGGCTTTGTGGGCGGCCCGCGAGCGCGGCTCCTTTCCGGGAGACGACAGTTCGGTCTCTCCGTCCTTCTCCATCGCGTCATGGAACCCGAAGCGAGGCCCCGCCTTTGCGACCAATTCCTCGACCTGGTCGCCGAACGAGACGGCCTTCTTATCCAGCATCAGAACGATGCGGTGGATGGACTTGGCGACCTTGACCCGCCCGTTGTCCTCGCGGAAGACCGCCGCCGCGCCCACCTGCGCCGCGTGGATGGGCGTCCGACGGCTGCCTTCCACGGCGTCGCCGAGGAAGAAGGTGGTGGCCGAGCCGTCGAGGAAGTAGCGCAGCGGATGCCTTTCGGTGCGATGAATCTCCCGCAGCTCCACGTAGGGCTTGCGATTGGGCGCCTCCAGGAGCACGTCCAGCGCCTTGTCGTCACCGCTGCGCAGGCGGTCAATGATCTCGGCGTGATCCGGCCGCATGAGGTCTTCCATCGCCTGGCCCGTGGCCGGGAGCACTTTGGCTTCCTGGGCGATGTACTCGAGCGCGGGCCGGAGGCCGGCAAACGGGTTCCCCATATCAAGCCTCCTCCAGCGAGCGCTTGATCTCGGCCAGATCGTCGTCCGAAAGGCTCCACAACTTGGCAGACGCGAGATCAATCGCCTCCTCAAGTTTCTTGACCGCGGCGGTCTCACCTTTCGCGGCGGCCTTGTGGGCGGCCTCGGATAATTCCGCGAGGCGGGCATGTGTCCGGTTTGACTTGGAGAATTGGGGGACGCTGATATTGTTCAGCACGTGCGGGTCTGGGTGGAGAACGATGTAATTGCGGATAGCCAACCGGGCCGGAGAGGAGTTGATGGCGGCGCAGAAAAAGTGCGCTTCCTCTGCCGTGGCACATTCTACGAGAATGTTGGTGTGGTCTGGCACCACGGGTTTCCGTTCGTCACCAGATGCGGCCTTGCCAATTACGGCGGCGTCAATCTCATTGGCAACTTCCCGCCAGACAACTTTCCAAGGCGCGAACGTAAACGGGCTGATGTTGAACATCGACCAGTAGGGGTCGGTATCCTTGAAGTAGCGCCGAAAGGCTGCCCGTGTCTTGAGTATCTTCTCGAACTTGGCAAGGTAGGAGTGCGCCTTGGGATATTTCTTCTCCATCGTGTCTACAGCAATACCGCGCCGCGTCTCCGGATCCTGCGCCATCAGGATATGCGCTGATGGAGCCGCCCCCCAGCGCGTGACATCCCTACCCCGAAGCAACGGGTACAGGAGGTCGGTTTCCACCGCCGCCTGAGTGCTCGGGATGATTTTCTTCGCCCCTTCCGTGATGTTGGCGACGATAGAAAGGCCACCGGGACGTTCGCCTACAATCTCCACCCAATAGATGCCGTTGGCCCCGCCGGTGAATGAACCCGCATGGGCTTCGTAGGGGGACTTCCCTAACACGTTGTGCAACGCCTTCAGCGCCTTTCGCCTCCCGGTAATCCATGCGGAAGTCGAATCCTTCCTATTCACCGGCTCGGCGTACCATGATCGGAAAGTGATCTTCTCCGCCGTGACCTCCTCATAGGGTGTATCGAACCCGATGGCGCTGCCCCGGCCCGTTCCGCGCTTCTTCCAATACTGGTATGACACGGGGTAGCGAACTTCCTTGCCCTTGAGAAAGACCGCGACCGCCGTGCGGTTCGTCGCGCCCTCGAAGGGGCTGAGTTCCACCATGTCCTCGACGATGATCGGCCCGAACGGCGTGTCCTCCGGCAGTTTGAACCGGCGAAATCCCTGACCCGAGCCCGATGTCTTGAAGAGGTTCTGCGGCAGGACAAAGCCGAGCCTGCCGCCACCGCGCAGATACCGGTCCGCGGCGACGTAGGTCATAAGCATGGCGATGTCCTTCTTGCCCTTGCCGAGGATCGTATCCATGCCGCCGTGCGGGAAAAGGCCGTAGCCCTGCCACAGCGGAATGGTTTGCTGGCGGTAGTCGTCGGGCAGGCTTTCCCAGTTGACCCATGGCGGGTTGCCGACGACGTAGTGGCACGGCTCGATGAAGAGCGGCGCGAAGGCGTTCTTGATGATCCGCGCCCAGACGCCGTTCAGCCCCTGATCGTGGAGCTCCTTGAGCTGTTGAAACAGCTTTACCAGATCGCTTTCCGCTTCACCCATCTCCTTCGCCGGAAGCATGGCGGCATCCCGCAAGCGGTGGAGAAAGGCATCCTTGCCCACCCCGGATTCCACGGACTCGTCGAGCACGTTGGCGAGGGCATCCATGCGTTCCCGCTCCGCGAAGATCGCCGGGACGCGGAACTCGCCGACCGCGGTCTTGAGCGGGTAGACGCCACCCGTGAAGAGGTCCGACCCCCGCGACGGGGTCAGGACGGAGTCGGACTGGTAGACCGGGATGTCGATGTCGTCCTTCCGGGCCTTGAGAAGGTCGCCCAAGGCGAGAAGGTAGTTGGTCCGCGCCGCGATGACCGCCAAGGGATTCAGGTCGAAGCCGACGACGTTGCGGAGGATGGCATCGAGGGCGTCCGCAGGCTTCAACTTGCGCCGGGCCATCCGCTCCTTGACGTGCTTGATGAGGATGACGAGAAAAGTTCCCGATCCACACGCGGGATCCAGCACCCGCTTGGTCGGATCGCCCAAGTCCCGTTGGCCCAGCGTTTGAATGATCAGTCGCTCAGCGAGCCAGTCCGGCGTGTAGTACTCGCCGAGGTCGTGCCGGATTTCGCGGGGCAGAAGATAGTGGTACAGTTTCTTGAGCAGGTCGCGGGCGTTCTCCGGGGCAAGTTCCAGTGTGCCCGGATCGTACTCGGCCAGCCGCTGAACCAGTTTCCCGACCGCCTCCTCGATGTCGTGGTTCCACGCCGTCAGGTACCAGCCGAAGAAGTCGCCTTCCAGGAAGTTGCGGATGCCGTACTCGCGAAAGAGTCCGCCGCGTTCGAGGTTGACGAACGCTTCCTTGAGCTTCTCGCCTTCCTTGCCGGCCAGTCCGGCCAGGGGGGCCGAGGCTCCACCGGCGAACCTCGCCGCGGCCATTGACGCCACGAGCTTGATGAGGAGCGCGTAGTAGGTGTGGAGGGCGAAGAAGACCTTCGGCGCTTCGGAATAACGCGGGTCAAGCCCCATGCCGTTCACGAACGTGCGGAATTCCTCCTTGCTCTCGATGCGCTCCGCCCATTCCTTGTAGTCGGTAGCCTCGCTGAAGAAGAGCCGCCACTGCTCGAAGAGCTTGAGGACGAGCGGGTGCTTGCTGCCATGCAGGGCGGTGTAGAGTGCCCGGACCGCCCGCTGGGCGCGCAGCGTCTTCGGCCCGAAGTCCTCGACGAGGTTCTCCGGTACGAGCGCGACACCAAACGAAAGCGAAAAGAGCAGCCGCAGAAACCGCTCCGTCGTTGCCGCATTGACGGGCATCAGCTCGGGTTCCGACCAGCCCTCGCCGACGCGGCGAACGAAGATGTAATGGATCCCATCCGTGACGACACCCGCCAAACGCTGCGCCTCGCGGCGTTCGCGTTTGGCTACGTCCGTGATGTATTCCTTGAGCTTCTCGATGATCTCTTGGTTGGTGCGACCTTCGCTTGTCTCCCGGATGACGCCCGGGCGTTTGTACTCCAGGATAAGACGGTTGTAGAGCGAGTCCACGCGCCCGCGCGCCACGGAGAACTCGTCGCGTGGAACAATCGTCAGGCCCGCACGGGCGCCGGCCTCCTCGAAGAGCCGAGCCGCCTCGCGACGGAAATCCGCCTCGGTCCCGCCTCGCCCGGCGATGCGGAGGAGCGTCTCGGCGACGCCCCGCGCCTGCTCTGCTGCGATGGTTTCGACCTCAACGCTCACGCTTCGTCTTCCTTCCTGGCCTCATCCCGACTTCTCGCGCGAGATGTCTCTGGGGCCGGGCATTTGAGTGGCGATGTTAGACGAAATACTCGGGACTGTCAACGCCCCGCGCGGCCGGAGCCGCTTGCGCTGTGCGTAACTCCGTTGGCGCCGGTGGCTTGCCGTCGGGGTCGGCGGGGGTTTACCCCAATCGCCCTTGGAGTTTCGCCGGTTTGACGCGCCGGCTGAGGCACTGCGTCGCTTTTTTTTCTTTTTTTACCCCGCGTTTCCGCTTTGCAGGGTATTTGTTGCGATGTATACT
>JACQVU010000056.1 GCA_016209585.1 Planctomycetota bacterium | reverse complement strand
TCTGGCGGCGGCGGGCGTGGCGCTGGCGCTGTGCGGCCCCTGGTACGCCGTCAACGGGCCGTCGGCGTGGCGCTTTTTCTCGGAGGCCGGCGCGTTCGCCCGCGAGTTCGACGGCGCCGAGGCCACCGCCGCCGGCGGGGCGCTCTATTACGCGCGTGAGGTCTATCGCTCCGGCCTCTGGCAACCTTACACAGCGATCCTGCTCCTGGCGCTCCCTCTCGCGCTGCCGCGTCTCGCCCGGCGCCCGGCCGCGGCGCTGCTGTTCTGGACGCTCGCGCCCCTGCTCTTCCAGGCGATCTTCGTCGCGCCGCGCGTCCGGCGCTTCCTCATGCCCGCCCTGCCTCCGCTGGCGCAGCTGCTGGCCGCCGCGGTGATGGCTCTCCGGGCCGGCTGGCCGCGGACCGACTCGCCGGCCGCTCCCGGCTTCCCGGTGGGCGGGGTCGGCGGGTGGGGGCGGGGCATCCGCGAACTCGCCCGGCGAGCGCTGGCCCCCGGCGTGGTGGCGGTGGGGGTGGCACAGTTCCTTTTCCTCTCGTTTGTTCCGGGCGCGGCCGCGCGGTTCCGGCCGCTGGAGGAGAACCAGTCGTCGCGCGCGGAACTGCGGATCAACAACGGCCTTTTTAAGCCCGACGCCCGCGACTGGGGCGTGGCGCGGCTGGACGCCATGATTCTCCCCTGGGCGCGACGGCTTTCCCGCGAGACGCGGCTGGCCTTCATCGACGTGCGCCCGGAGACTTCCTGCGGCTTCGACCTGCTCTGCCTGGAGGGAAGCGGCCGCCCGCCGGTGCGGTCGGAGGCGCTGCGCGGCCAGACCCGACCGGCGCCGGCGGTCGCTCCGCGGGAGATCTTCACGGGAGGCGACCTTCCCGACATCGTGGTCGTGAGCCGCTACCGGCGCGACCATGTCCACGGACTGTTCGACGTGCCGTCGCTCGACGGGGTCGAGGCCGCCTTTCGCGCGCGCGCCTCTGAATACCTGTTCCTGGGGGAGTTCGAGGTCGGGCCGGACCGCTGCTTTGTCTACGTGCGGTGATCGGAGCACCGCGGTGTCAGGTGCGGGGTGCGAGGCGCTCGGATCCCAACACCCAACACCCAGCACCCAGCGCGTGGTATCATCGCCGCCATGACCCAATCGCCAGTTTCCCGCGTCGTGCTCTTCTTCCGCGCCGCCGCGTCGGGGGCGGCGCTGGTGCTGCTCACCGGGATCGGCGGCGGCCCGGCCCCAGTGGCGGGGCTGACGCCGGTCGCTCGCGGCGAGGACCAGGCGCCCCCCCCGGCCGCCGTGCCGAAACAGGAGAGCGCGCCGACCCCGCCGCCGGCCGCGAAGAAGAAGCCGGCGGTGAAGCCCACCGACGATCCGAACAACCCCGACGAGGACCCGAACCAGCCGCCGGACCCCAAGGGGGCCGCGGAGCCGCCGGCGGGCGAGCGGGC
Source organism: Planctomycetota bacterium (assembly GCA_016209585.1). GTDB lineage: Bacteria > Planctomycetota > UBA8742 > JACQVU01 > JACQVU01 > JACQVU01. The sequence continues at coordinate 9,038 of JACQVU010000056.1, read as the reverse complement.
CGTGGGCGAGGCGGAGCGGGGTTCGCCGCTGTACGCGGCGGGCCACGTCGATTACCGCGGCGTTCTGCACGCCCACTCGTTCCTCTCGCATGACTCCAGCGGCACGCGGCGCAAGATCATCGCCGCCGCCGGGGAGACGGGGCTGGACTTCCTCATGATGACGGACCACCCCAACAACCCGGAGAGCGTGACGCGCGGGCTGACGGGGTGGCACGGGCGCACGCTTTTCACGGCCGGGGAGGAGAAGGGGGTCTCGGGGGGCGGTTCGCTGATGGCCATTGATCTCGCGCGCCGCGTGCGGGGCAAGGGGCTTCAGGAGCAGATCGACGACACCGTGGCCCAGGGCGGCCAGGCCTGGATCTGTCACGCCGAGAGTTGGAAGGAGTGGGACTTCCCCGGCCTCACCGGCATTGAAGTATACAACCTGCACTACGACGCCCTTCTGGACGGGAAGATGTTCATCGTTCTGGCCGCGGCGAGCAAGTGGCTGAAGACGGACCCCGACCGGGCCTTCAAGCAGATTCTCGACCGGCCGGACCCCATCCTGAAGAAATGGGACCAGGTCACCCGCAAACGGCGGTTCCCGGCCGTGGCCGGCAACGACTCGCATGAGAACGTGGTCTTCGCGGGGGTGCAGATGGACCCCTACCCGCGCTCGTTTCGCTTCGTGAACACGCACGTGTTCGTTAAAGGCCGGCTCACCAGGTCGAACCTGCGCGAGGCGCTGGCCGAGGGGCGCGCCTACATCTGTCACGAAATGTTCGGCGACGGCTTCGGGTTCAGTTTCACGGCCTCCCGTCCGTCGGGCGAGGCCGTGTCGCCGGGGGAAGAAACGACCTTCGGTCCGGGAATGGCGCTGCGCGTCACGGCCCCGAAGAAGGCGCGCGTCACGCTGATCCGCGATGGCGAGACCGTGGCGGAGTCCGAGGGCGAGACCGCCGACTGCTCGTGGCCCGTGGTGGACCCCGGCGTCTACCGCGTGGAACTCACCATCCGCGACCCCAAGGACGACGACAAGGTCCGCCCCTGGATCTACTCCAACCCCATCTACCTGCGGCCGCCCGGCTGGACTCCCGCCCCCCGGACGCCACCGGCGGCGGGCGGCGGCGAGGAGTTTTGAGCGGCCCATCGGGCGGGACGTTGTGGCGCGCGGCGGTGTCGGGTAGAGTTGCGAGCGGCGGTGATTCCCTCCCCTCCGGCCGGGAACATCGCCCAGGAGAAAGACGGCCATGACTTGGGCGAAACTGGCTTGGCGGGCGTCGGCGACGGTCGTGTTCGTGGTTCTGGCGGCGGTGGCTTTCGCGCAAGCGCCGCCCGCGCCGTCGTCGGCGGCGATCGCCAAGGGGCCGTGGTTGATGCGGCCGGCGACCACCTCGCTCACGGTGATGTGGGAGTTAGCCGGCGAGCCGGCCGCGGGGACGGTCCCCGGCGAAGTGGCGTACGGCACGGCGCGGGACGCGCTGACGCAGAAGGCGGCGGCGACGTTTGACAAGAAGACCGCGACGGCGCGGCTCTCGAGTCTCAAGCCGGACACGCGGTACTACTACCGGGCGCGGTCGGGGGAGGCGGAGTCGGAGGTGGGCACGTTCCTGACGGCGCCGGAACAGGCCAAGACGTGGCGTTTCCTGGTGTACGGCGACACGCGGAGCAGTCCGAAGTCGCACGCCGCGGTGGTGGCCGCGATGATGAAGCACGCCGAGGCCGACCAGCGGTTCGTGTTGAACACGGGGGATATGGTCCAGCGGGGCAGGGAGTACGCCCAGTGGGAGGAGCAGTTCTTCACCCCCGCGGCGCCGCTGCTGCTCAACCACCCTCTGCTGCCGGTGATGGGCAACCACGAGGGGCACGCCGACTGGTACTACCACTTCTTCGACGTGCCGGGGAGCGGGAAGGAGGAGAACTACTACGCTTTCGACTACGCCAACGCCCGCTTCGTGGTCATCGACACGGAAGCCTCGACGGCGCCGGAGTCGCCGCAGGGGCGCTGGATCGAGCAGGAGTTGAAGGGGAACACGAGGGATTGGCTTTTTGTCTCGTACCACAAACCGGCGCTCTCCTCCGGCGCGCACGGCAACGACGCGGTCGTCTTCCGCGACCTCCTGCCCACGCTGGAGAAACACCACGTGGACGCCGTCTTCGCGGGCCACGACCACAACTACGAGCGCAGCGAGAAAGACGGGATCGTTCACGTCACCGCCGGCGGCGGGGGAGCGCCAATGAACCCGATGCCGGGACTGAAACTGAAGGCCAAGGCCAACCCCTGGTCGAAGGTTTACCGGAACGCCTTCCACTTCTGCCAGGTGACGGTGAGCGGCAAGACGATGACCTGCGAGGTGATCCTGACCGACGGCTCGAAACTGGACGAGTTCACCATCGACAAGACCAGGCCGCCCGCGCCGCCGGTCGCCGTCCCAGCGCCGAAGTCGGAAGGTCCGCCCCCGGTTCCGGGCGCGAAGCCGCAGGGGCCGCCGCCGGTTCCCGCGCCCGCGCCGGCCGGTTCAGGGAAGGAAGACGATTATTGATCGGGCCTGGCCTCGCCGGCGCCAGCCTGCCGCGCGCGCCCGCGCGCTTCCCACGGCTTCATGACCGACAGCCCCATCAGCGACGCCGGCACGACCGCCGCCGACGAGATCATCACCTGGACGAGCGGCGGCGTGCTGGTGGGGATCGCGGTGGCGCTCGCCGGGGTCTTTCTGTGGTGGGGAACGCGCGCGCTCTTGCGCCCCGGAACGGCCGCGCGCGGCGGGCACCTCGCCGGGCGGTTCGTTCTGGCCGTGCTGCTGGCGCCCTACGTCTTCTTCACGAACCTCCGCTACTTCTTCATCTCCGTCCGGTACCTCTCCAACCGCCTCATCTGCCTGCTGTCGATCCTGATGATCGGCGGCGGCGTGATGGTGCTGGTGATCGTCTACGGGGTGATGACGGGGTTCCAGAAGGAGGTGCGGGAGCGCATCCGCGGCACGATGTCGCACGTGATCATCGAGTTGTCGCTGCCGCCTGAGGCCGGGGAAAGGGTGGGAAGCCGCTCCTGGTCGACGCGAATGGTGGAACTGGCCGAGCGGCGCCAGCAGTTCCAGCGCCGGCTGGCCGAGGTCCGCAACGAGGTGGACCGCGCGCCGCAGCCACCGGAGGCTGACGGCGCTGCCCGCGCCCTGCTCGCCGAGCGGCAGAAGATGCTGGAGAACGAGATGGCGCGGGCCGACCAGGAGTTCGTGGAGGAGCGCCGGCGCCACCAGGATCGCCTCATGGACATGACCTGCGGCGCGGTGGTGGAGCGGTTGTTCCAGGAGCAGGCCCGCCGGCCCGCCCCGGCGCGGTTGCTGGCGGGGGCCTCGGTGCGGGTGCAGGGGTTCGCGGCGTCGCTGTCGGGCGACCAGTCGAACCCCACGGTGCACGAGGTGAACGGCATCGATCCGGCGCGAGAGGACGGCGTGTCGGAGTTCTTCCGATACCGCCTGGCGGGGCGGCTGGAATACGTCAAGATGATCTATGAGGGCCACCTCACGGCGGCGGGCCTGCTTCTCCGGCTCTGCCCGGCGGAGGTGGGCGAGCCGATGGAGGAGGCGCTGCAGGCGGGGAGCGCGGGGAACGCGCGCGCGGCCGACGTGCCGCTGCTCTCCTACCTGATGACGTGGAACCGCGACCTGGTGCGCCGCTACGTGGAGCGGGTGGAGAACTGCCAGAGCCTGCGCGAGGTCCGCGCCGTGCTTGAGGACTTCCGCCGAGACTGGCCGCGCGAATGGAGCGCCGCCCCGCTCCCGCCCGCCGCGGAGCCGTTCCGGCCGGCGGTGGACCGCGCCTTCGCGCTCTATCGCCGCCACGTGCTGGACGACGGCGGCGTGGTGCGCGCGGCGCTGGCGCGGGACGCGGGCGACACCGGCGGCCTGTTGCCGGCGCCAGCCAACGTGCGCAAAGACCTGGGCGTGGCCGAGCCGCTCTACCGGACGGTGGGCGAGATGCTGGCCACCTTCGACGCCGACGCCGCGCGCTACGAGGCGGCCGTAGAGCGCCTCTTCGCCGCCGGCCCGACGCCCGTGGACTTCAACCCCGCGCCGCGCGCCGACCCCGAGGCGCATGCCTGCGTCGTCGGCGCGGAGTTCTACCGCCGCTGGCTGCGGCGGCGTCTGGGTGACACGCCGCCGGAGGCGCGGCTGGTGAACACGCTGTCGCTCTCCACGCTCCGGCCGCGCGGGGAGCGCGGGCTGTCGGACGTGTCGGCCGACTTCGAGATCGTTGACCTGGTGCGCACCGGCATGTTCGAGGCCGACATGAAGTCAATCTATTTGTCGCTGGAGGCGGCGCGGGAGTTCCTGTTCGTGCCGGAGAGCCGGCACAGCGTGAACGTGAAACTGACGGACGTGGACCGCACCGACGAGGCCGTGGCCTGGATGCGGCCCTACGTCAAGAGCGCCATCGATGATCTGCTCGCCTGGTCGAGCGACTACTTCCTCGCCCTGCGCGACTACGACCTCGCCCTGCGCGGGTCCGATCAGGCGGCGGACGCCGGGGGGGCCGGGGCCGGCGCCCGTGAACCGGCGGCGGCCGGCGCGGCCGCGCGGGTGAAGGCCGCGCATGCCGCGTGGGCGCGCCGTTTCGCGCCCCTGTTGCGCGACGCCGTCTGGCGCGACGGCGTGCTGGCCGCCATGCTCGAGGCCGACGCCCGGCTGGACGCGCGGCAACCGGTGGAGCGCGCCGCGCCGCTCTTCCCCCCGGCAAGGGCGCAGGTGGCGGACTGGCAGAAGGCGCGCGCCAACCTGCTCAAGGCGGTGGACGTGGAGCGCGGGCTGGTGGTGATCATCATCGGCATCCTGATGATCTTCACCGGCCTGGCCATCGCCATCATCATCCTCCTCATGGTCGTCGACAAGACGCGCGACATCGGCATCCTCTCCGCCCTGGGCGCCGACGGGCACGGCGTCATGGCGGTCTTTCTGTACAACGGTGTCTTCATCGGCGCGGCGGGCGCCATCCTGGGCGTGCTGGCCGGTCTCTTCGTCACCACCAACCTCAACGCCATCGCCCAGTGGATCGAGACCCTCACGGGCTGGTACCCCTTCCCCAAGGAAATCTACTACCTGGACCGCATCCCCACCGACCGCGACCCCTGGCACATCGCCGCCATCGGCGGCTTCGCCATGAGCATCTGTTTCCTCTGGAGCATCATTCCCGCGTTCATCGCCTCCATCAAGGAGCCGCTGGACGCGCTGCAATACGAATAGCGCGCGGCGCGCCTCACGGACCGTGGCCATGGCCGGCAATGAACCCATTCTCTCCATCCGCGACCTGCGCAAGAGTTTCCGCAGCGGGGACTCCACGTTGCGCGTGCTGCGCGGCGTGGACCTGGAGGTGACGCGGGGAGAGATGGTGGTCATCACCGGCCAGTCGGGTTCGGGCAAGTCCACGCTGCTGCACCTCATCGGTCTCATGGACCTGCCCGACGCCGGGGAGATTCACTACCGCTTCGCCGGCGCGGGCGGGATGGCGCGCATCGACCGCCTGGAACAGAGCCGCACCCGCGTGAGCCGCGTTGAGACCTGGTTGCTGCTGGCCCCGGTGGTGGCGCTGGCGGCGCTGGGGGTCGTCGCCCACCTGCTGTTCTGGGAGGAGTACGCCGCCGCGGCCCGCGACGATCCGCCGGTGGCGGCGTTCTTCAAGCGGCTGGGGCGGTTCGCGCTCTTCCCGGCGCTGGGGTTGTTGCCCGCGGCGTTCATGCACTGGCGTTTCCGGGCGCGCAGCGCGGGGCAGGCGCTGGTGGCGCTCGGCCTGACCTTCGTGGCCGCCGGCGGCCTGGCAGCCTTTCTGGCGCTTGCTCTGGTGAGCGGGTTCCCGCGGCTGGGCGAGTTCACCGGCGGCTGGGCGGTGCTGCTCGTGGCCGCCTTGGCCGCCGGCGTCGTGGCGGTGGGGCTGGCGGAGGTGGTGGGGCGGCTCACGGCGCGGGAGGGGGCCGACGCGCGGGAGACGGCGGCCACCTTCCGCAACCGGCAACTGGGGTTCGTCTTTCAGGCGTACAATCTGCTGCCAGACTTCACGGCCTTGGAGAACGTTCTGATGGCCAAGCGGCTCGACCTGGGGTTCTGGTCCTGGTGGTTCGGCCGCCGGCGCTGGAAGGCCCGCGCGCTGGAGGTGTTGTCGCAGGTGGGGCTGGCGGAACGGGCGGGTCATCTGCCCAGCCAGTTGTCGGGTGGGGAGAAGCAGCGCGTGGCCATCGCGCGGGCGCTGCTGGCTGACCCGCCGCTGATCCTGTGCGACGAACCGACGGGCAATCTTGACGCCGAGAGCGCCGAGGCCGTGATGCGGCTGCTGGAACGGTTGAACGAGAGCGGGCGCACCTTCCTCATCGTCTCCCACGACGAGGCCGTCGCCGGCCGCGGCGGGCGCGTCTCCCGCGTGCTGCGCATGGCCGAAGGTCGCCTGGCGCCCCGGACTCCCTGACCCGGCGCCGGGAAGAGGCCGGCCGGCCGGAGGAGGGTGGCGGCGGTGGAGGGCGCGCGCGTGGCTTCCCCGAACGAGACTGGCGCCGACGGCGGCCGGGCGCGGCTCTGGCCGGAGCCGTACCGGGCCGCGTTCGCGATTTGCAGCGACGCCGACGACTCCACCTGGGAGCGTTTCGACCTGGTGCAGCGTCTCCTGCGCACGCGGGAACCGACCCCCTTCGGGCCGGGGCTGGGCTGGGAGGGGTTCGCCGACACCTTCTTCGGGTTCACGCGTTACCCGGCGGCGCGGACCCTCGGCCAGGTGAGCGTCTTCGCCGACGAGGAGGCGCGCGTGCTCTCGCCCCACGCCGGGGAGATCGCGGCCGCCATCCGGCGCGGCGCGGTGGACGGGCTGCACGGCTGGGGAGACTGCATCGCGGTGGGGGGCTTCCGGCGCGGCCACGCCGAGGCCATTCTGGCCTGGATGCGCCGCGAAGGGTTGGCGGCGCCGGTGTGGGTGAACCACGGGGATCGTCACAACGTCCAGAACCTCGGCGCGGTGATGGGCCGCGGCGACGACCCCGCCCGCGCCGAAGTGTACAACGCCGACCTCGTGCGGCAGGCCGGTTGCCGCTGGCACTGGCTGGGGGATCTCTCCCGCGTGCCCGGCCAGGGGGTGGACCACCCCCTCGGCGAGCGGCTCACCCCCATCTCGCCGGTGACTCCCGCCGGTCGCCGGCGCGGGCTGGCGCTGGCGCTGGCGCGGCTGTACGAGATGACGGGGGCGTCGCCCTTCCTGAAGGGTGTCCACCGGCTGGGGTGGCAGTTCGAGAGGCGGACCCCGCTGCTCACGCGCGCGCGGCTGCGCGACGGCTCCGAGGTGTGGGTCTTCACGCGCTACGGAGCCTGGGACGCGGCCGACTTCGCCACGCTGCCGGCGGTGGTGAACGACGACACGCTGGCCGCGCTGGTCCGGTCCGGTGGGGCGATGATCCTGTACACCCATCTCGGCCGGCGCCCGCCGACCGAGGCCGGGGTGGCGGCGCTGCGCCAGGTGGACAAGTTGTTCCGGGAGGGCGCGCTCTGGGTGACCGGCGTGCCGGCGCTGCTGGCGCGCTACGCCCACGCCAAGGGGTTCACGTGAGTTCCAGCGCCAGCAGCGTGAGATCGTCGGCGGCCGCGCCGGCGCCCCGGTACCCGGCCACGTCGTTCACGATGGTCTGGCAGAGGGTGTCGAGGTGGGAATCGGAGAGGCTTGCCACCAGGCTCGCCAGGCGCGCGGCGCCGTATTGCTCGCCGGCCGGCGTGGAGGTCTCGATGATGCCGTCGGTGTAGAACACCATGCGCGTCCCCGGCTCCAGCGCCGCGCGCTGCTGGCGGTAGATCGTGGTTTTCGAGAGGCCGAGGGCGGGGTCGCAGAGCGCGAGGTCGGCGAAGTCGACGTTGGTCGCCCCCTTTTCCACGACCGGCGGGAAGTGGCCGCCGTTGGTGAACTCCAGCGCGCGGCGGCCGGCGTCCAGCACGCCGACGAAGGCGCTGGCGAAGGTGCCGGCTGGCACGAAGGCCACCAGGGCGGCGTTCATGCCGCTGGCGATGTCGCTGGAGTCGGCGCCGGCGCGGCAGGCCTCGCGGAAGAGCGTGACGCAGGTGATGGAGATCATCGCGGCCGACACCCCGTGCCCGGCCACGTCGCCGCAGATGAGGCCGATGCGCCCGTCCGGCATCTCGCGGCAGTCGAAGAAGTCGCCCCCCACGCGGTCCACCGGCGCGTACCGCCACGCGAAGCGCGCGTGGTCGTACTCCTGCCGCCTGGGGCGCATGAGGTGCGCCTGGATCTCCTTCGCCAGCGCGTGGTCTTTCTGCACGATCCGCCGCCACTCGGCCAGTTCCAGGTTGCGGTCGGCCAGTTCGCGGTTGCGCTTCTTCACGGAGCGGGCGTACTCCTTGATCTTCCGGCTCAGCGCGTGGTTGTCCTGGTCGCTTTTCCACTGCTCCACCACCGCCGCGGCGGAGCGCGCGAACAACTCCAGCGGCAGCACCGTGTCCGCCGTCGGCACCCGGCCGTCCGCCGGCTGGTCCACGGAGATCATGCCGATCACCTCGCCCATGCCGGACCGCAGCGGCACGTACAGCGTGTGTCCGGGGTTCCAGGCCTCCGGCCCGGAGAGGCGCTGGCCGGGGCCGGTGTCGATCAGCGCGTCGCCGACAAGCGCGCGCACCGCCGGGTCCCGCCCGTCGATGAAGTAACACTCGCCCAGGCGGAAAGCCTCGATCTCCGGCCCGAACAGCCGCCGGCGGGTTTCGGGCGAGACCAGGGTGGCCTTGAGGCGGGCCACCTCGTCGTCGGTCAGGCCGGCGAAGGCGCGGGCGCGCACCTCGAAATCGGCGAAGAGCGTCAGCGCCACCTTCCCCCACCCGGAGTCCCGGATGCCGCGCACCATGACGCGCAGTTTCTCCTCGATGGTGGCCGCGGCCTGCATCTCGGACGAGACCTCGAAAAGGATGCGCAGGGATCGCTCGCCGACATTTTCCGAACCGGGCATATTGATGATACTACGGATTTCCGGTCCAAATCGGAAGAGGGCGTCAACCGCGGACGGGGGTCGGGGGTCGGGCGGAGTACCG
>JACQVU010000053.1 GCA_016209585.1 Planctomycetota bacterium | reverse complement strand
GGGAGATGGGGAGATGGGGAGATGGGGAGACAAGGAGACAGGGAGACAGGGAGACAGGGAGACGGGGGCCTGACCCCCGCCCCTCGTTCCCCGCCCCGCCTCCTGGCTCGCAAGTGAACGCATGCATGCTATACTGTGTGTGGTGCGGGTTCCCCGGACCGCGCGCCATGCGAGGGGTCGGGGGTCCGAGAACCGAGAACCAAGAACCCGGCACCGAGAACCAAGAACCCCGCACCGAGAACCAAGCATGGCTGTCCAATACTGCGAAAAATGTGGCGTGCGAATCGACCCGGCCGACTTTGAGCGCGGCAACGCCGTGCGCTTCCAGAACCGCGACTACTGCGGCAAGTGCCAGTCGAGCATCGCGCACCTGCTGCCCAAGTCGCGTTCGCAGCGCATCCAGCACCCCTCAGCCATTGTCGCGGCGGTGCGCGGGTCGGGGTCGGCGGTTCCCACCCCGCGGGCGTCCGGCGGCTCGTCGGCGATGGCGGCGCGAGACCGGACGCCGGCGCGCGGAGCCTCCATCGCCCGCCGGAGCGCCGCCGGGGGCGGGGGCGCGAGCGCCGCCCGCGCCGAGGTGATGGCCACCGGCGGCACGTTCGACAAGTCCGGAGTTCTGACGCTGTCGGACGAAGAGGCGCAGGTGTCGCTTCCGCCGGCCGGCGCGACGCGCACCGCCTACCTTGGGGCGATGGTCGCGGCGGGGGTTTTCCTGGCCGCCGTGGTCGTCTACATGTTCGCCGAGCGCCCCTCCTACGGCGACATCTCCAGCCTGACCCGCGCCAGCGAGGCCGAGAGGCTGGCGGTGAGCGAGTTCACGCTCACCAAAGAATCAGACGAACCCGTCACGGCCGCGCCCACCCCGGCCGAGTCCACCCCCCTGGGGAACGACCCCATCTCGTTGCAGATTGAAGAGTATCTGCGCGAGGCGGACGTCCTGGCGAAGAAACCCACCGCCGAGAAAGACCTGCGCACCCACTACCAGAGGCTGGCGAATTACGAGGAACGCACGCAGGAGAAATTTGACCAGGTGCAGAAGGGCCGGGTCACCTGGATCAAGCAGAAGATCTGCGAAATGACGACCGAACTGCGGTGGACCGACGTGGCCAGCAGCACGCGGGGCATTCACCGGAAGCCGGCGCAGGAACGCAAGGAAGAAGAATGGATCTCCCTCTACGAGGCCATCGGCCAGATGCTCGACGACTACCCCGAAGAGCGTTACCACTCGACCCCCTCGTTCAAGACCGCGGAAGAGGCCGCGCTGAAGGCCATGCACGAATGGTGGGACAAGTTCGTGCTTCCCCACGTCCAGGCGCTCCCGCCGGCCGACGCCGGCGTCTACATCCGCCGGAACTTCCTCGACAAGGGGGTGGCCAAGCACTTTCCCGGCGACTCCTACGTGGCCAGCGCCAAACAACAGGCCGAGGAGTACCGCGTCGTCACCACCCCCTGGAAAGAGATCGTGGCTGACCCGGCCAAGTTCGTGGCGTTCGAGCCGGTCGGCGCCCCCCACTTCTCCAACCGCGAGACGGTTGAGCGACACCTCGATTCCAGCGTCTTCAAGAAGAAGGGAGAGGCCAGCCGGTTCATCGAGGCATGTTTCGCCCAGGCCAACAGCAACCTCTGGAGCCGCGAAGAGCACGTGCTCACGGTCACCTGTACCCGTCTCTCCTCCGCTCCCGCTTTCAAGGAGTTGAACTCCTTCATCCTGAACCAAGGGCTCGCGCTCCTGCCCGCCGACCAGTTCGGTTACTGCCTCCTCCTCACGCCGGAAAACGAGAAGATGAACGACTTCACCATCTCCTTCGAGATGAAGATCATGCCCGGTGGTGATGACGCCCCGGAGGCCATCTACGCCGGCAAGTTCCTCGAAACCGTCGACGAGGCCGGCGAACGCACCTGGGACAGCAAGCGGCTGAAAGACACGCTCGCCTTCAACGTTCTCGACATGCAGCACCAGGGCAACATCCCGATGAAGGAGTGGAACCGGTACATCTTCCGGACCAAGTCTGACACCCTTTCGCTGCTCATCATCGACGGCAACAATGTCGCCAAGCCCTATCCAGCCACCCCCACCGTCGGCGACGCCGAGAAACGGCGCCTCTGCTTCGTCCTCCGGGGCTGGGGGTTGGTTCAACTGCGCAACCTCAAGGTGCAGAACCTTGATCTTGAGTAACCTTCTCGGACGATGAGATCGACCACCGCAAGCGTTCAACCGAGGCGTGCGCACGGCCGCGCGCGGCGTCGCGCCGTGGCCGCCGCCGCGCTCGGGGCGTTGGTGATCGGGCTGTTCGTGCTGCTCATCACCCAGGCCGACGCCCCAGCCTCCACGGCGCCGCGCGGGTTCGATCCCGGCGCCGATCGCCAGAAAGAGAACGAACTGCCCTTTCAGCAGCGGCAGGAAGACCTGCGCGACGCGACGCTGCGGATATCGGCGCTGCTCGACGCCGTGCGCGACGCCGGCGAGCGCGTCCAGAACGCGCCGCCGGTCCCGGCCGACTCGCCGGCCGTGGACGCCGAGGAGCGCGCGCGGCTGGCGAAAACCCTCGAAACCACCAGGTACCGCATGGCCACGTTCGCCCAGAACGAACTGGGCAGCGACATGCAGATCCACGGCCACCCCTATTTCACCGAGTTTCTCGACGAACTCCACGCCATCGGCCAGCCCGCGGTGGATGTCTTCTCCGACCTGATGTTCAACAGCCCCTACGCCATGACCCGCGGCACCGCGGCGCTCATCCTCTCGCGCATGCGCCACCCCGCCGCCGTTGAACCGATGGTTCGCGCCGTGCGCGAGACGCTCGACGGCGCCGCCCCGCCCTTCCGCGAACCGTTCAACCAGTTCACCTGGAACGTTCGCCTCTACTCGGTCGAAGGGCTGGCCTACGCCGACGCCCCCGCCGCCATTCCCACGCTGGAGCGGGTCATGCGCGAAGAACGCGGCCCCAACTACGCGGAAGAACCCCGCGACCGCACCCGCCGTCTCGCCGCCCGCGGCTTGGCGCGGCTGAAGCAGAGGGAGGGGATCGACTTCCTGCTCTCCCAGTACCGCGACTACCCCGGCGACAACCAGCGCCGATTCGAGGCCGTGGTGCTTCTCTCCGACCTGGCGGAGCCGGCGCTGCTTCCCTTTTTCCACGAGATCGTCACGCGGCCGCAGGCTGAGAACGCGGCCGACGACTATCGCATCCGGACCGACGCGCTCAAGGCCATTGAGAACATCGACTCGCGCGATTCGCTCCCCACGCTACAAGTGGTCCGCGACACCCCCGCCCGCCCCGTGCCCCACGAGGAGTTCGACCGCCGCCTGGCGACCTATGCGGCGGCGATCCGGGAGCGGATCGCGCGGAAGCCGTGACGAATTCTTGGTATCGTTCCAAATGTGAACGATAGTTCGCGGCGCTTTTGGTGGTTTCTCAGCCAGTTTCTTGAGGGTCACTGTCGCTTGCGAAGCGATTTTTTTTCGGCGCTGCATCCCGTCGTATCGAGGTCGCATCGAGCACTGGTCGAGGTTCGGCGCAACTGGCGGGCTGCCAAGGCGCTTGCGGCGGGTAGTGGTCACAGAAAGGTGGCGCCGCGGGTTGGCGGTAGCGTGGCGGCGGCGTGGTTCTGGGGGCGTGGTCGCGAAAAAAAGCGATGGGGGCTAAAGGAATCGCGCGGCGGAGCCGAGATTTTAGATACGCTGTCGCGCTGTCCGCGCCCGTCCCGGGTCTGGAGCCAGGGGCAGGCATCGTGCGGCGCGGTAGTGACGGGGTTCTTTGACAATCCGGAGTTGAGTCAGCGTTGTTGACTCTCTTTGCGCGGCGGTATGTGGCCGCGCGAAAGGAGGTACGGTCAGGATCAACGCAACGCGGTGAGGGCGCTTGCTCTCCACTGGGACCTTCCGCCCGGGACGGCGCGAAGGGGGAGGGTGGCGCGGGTCGCGCGGCGGCCTTTGTGGTCGGCGCGTGGCGAACGTGAAAACGCACGCAGGGACGCGTGTAACCATCCGTTCAAGGAGGATCACGGACCATGGGACTTAGGGTAAACAGCAACATCGCTGCCTTGGGCGCTCTGCGTCAGCTGAGCGTCCAGGACAAGGCGCAGTCGAAGTCGCTGGAGCGTCTGTCGACTGGGCTGCGCATCAACCGGGCTGCGGACGATCCGTCCGGGCTCGTCATCTCGGAGCAACTCCGGGCACAGACCGCCGGTCTGAAAGCGGCGGTTCGGAACTCGGAGTTCGCATCCAACCTGGTCGGCACGGCCGAGGCCGCGTTGAACCAGGTGTCGGCGCTCCTGGTGGACATCCGGGAGTCGGTCGTCTTCGCGCTCAACTCCGGCAGTCTGACCACCGAGCAGGTCGCGGCCGAGCAGGCCTCGGTCGATCGCGCGCTGGACGCCATCGACCGTATTTCCGGGTCCACCCGGTTCGGCAGCAAGACGCTGCTGGACGGGTCGTCGGCCTTCCAGATCACCTCGCAGTCGAGCGCCATCGACGCGCTGTCGCTGCGGAACGTCCAGTTCTCGAACGCCGAGTCGGTCACCTTCCGCTTCTCGGTCACGCAGGTGGCCTCGCGGGCCATGATCCGTCTGGCCTCCGGCGGGGGGACGAACGGCTTCGGCTTCGCCGTCAAGTCCACGCAGCGGCTGGTGTCGGGCGACGGCAGCGCGGGCACGGTGAAGTTCCGCGTCACGGGGAACCTGGGAACCGTGGATGTCACGCTGGCGTCGGGTGCGACGCTGCGGGACTTCATGGACCAGGTGAACCAGAACACGCAGGCCACGGGGGTCTACGCCTCGGCGGCGAACAACGCGCTGGTGACGGTGAACGGGGCGTCGAGCGCCTCGTTCGGGATGTTCTCCACCGGGTTCGGCGCCGACCAGGCCGTCACGCTGGCGCGGGTCGACGTCGCCTCCGGCGGGAAGGCCTACATCGTGGGCAGTTCCACTGGGCCGTTCAGTTTCGGCGCCATGGACACCGGGGTGGTGACGGGGCAGACCAACCGCCTGACGCCGGGGCAGACGATCACCGACAAGGGCAAGGACATCCAGGTGCGGATCGGGTCGTCGCCGATCACCGGGAAGGGGAACAAGGTGACGATCAACACCTCGTTCCTCACGGCGGAGCTCAACTTCTCGCAGCGCTACCAGACGCTGGGGCAGCTCGACAAGAAAGGCTCTCCGCCGAACGACACCAACGCGCTCTCCGGCACGGCGTTCACGGTGCTGCGGAACTCCAACTCCGGGCTGTCGTTCCAGCTGGGCGATTCGGCGCAGCCGGGCGATCGGATCTCGGTGGGGATCGACTCCGTCCGCACCGCCGACCTGGGCAAGCGGATCAGCGCGGAGAACACGGCCGGCTCCTCGGCGGCCAACACGGGCACGCTGGCGGGGGGTTTCCTCTCGTCGGTGCGCACGGGTGGTGAGAACGATCTGTTCGCGAACGCGCGCAACGCGCTGGCCATCGTGGACGAGGCCATCGCGAAGGTGTCGGGGGTGCGTTCCGCGCTCGGTTCGCTGCAGTCCAACACCATCGATCCCAACGTCTCCTCGCTCAACGTGGCCATCGAGAACCTGACGGCCACCGAGAGTTCCATCCGCGACCTGGACTTCGCGGCCCAGACCTCGGAGTTCGTGAAGAACCAGATCATGTTCCAGGCGGCCACTTCGGTGCTCGCCTCGGCCAACCTGGTGCCGCAGGCCGTGCTCTCGTTGCTCCAGTAAGCGAACCGCGGTTCGGGCCGGGGGGCTTCATCACCCCCCGGCCCGGACGGTCCGCCGGCGCTTGAGACACGAACCAAACACCATCCGAGGCAGGAACCATGGACCAGGCCGCATTCGGTCACGGCACAGTCGCGGGGGTCTCCCCGCCGGGCGTCGCCCGGCGGCTGGCGCCACTCGGCGCGGCCAAGCCGCGCCGCAAGCGCGAGAGCCGCGAGGTGCGTCACGAGAAGGTGATGCAGCTCAAGGCGCAGATCGCCGCCGGCTCCTACGACGTGGACGGCAAATTGGAAGCGATCTTCGGCGAACTGTTGAAGGACGCCGACCTGATCTGACGCCGCCGGGACGGCGGCGCCCGCCGGCGGGGCCTTGGCGGCCCCGGCGCGGACGGGTGGAGTCTGTCCCGACGGCGTGATGGGAAGCCAGGGCTTTGGAGAGGACGCGCGTCGTCCGGGCGGTGGTGATCCGCGCTTTCACGGTGAGAGCGGGAGCGCCCGCCGCGCGGCGACGCGACCGGGGCGGCGCGGACGCCACGAAGAAAGAAGGCAGCCACATGGGATTGCGCGCGGCGGGTGTGGACAACGCGGGCGCCCTCGCGCTTCTGCGTGCCGCGGCGGCGCGGATCGCCGAAGAGAACCTGGAGGCTGGGCGCCACTCCACGACGGTCTTGTTCGAGGCTGAAAGTCGCCTGCTGGCCAGCGGGAGCGCGGAGCGCTCGGCGGCGCGGGCCGGCGTGGAAAACGTTCGCGCGGCCGACGCCAACACGGCGACGCCGGCCGCGCGCGGGGCGGCGGTCGCCGTCCCGTTGGCGATGGGAGCGTAGGGGTTCCGATCGGCGCGCCGCGCCGCGCGGTCGGGTGGGGCGGTCGCCTCCCCCGTGCCGGGGATCGGCGCGTCCGGGACGGGGCGCGTGGGAGGGAGAGGGACATGTCTGTCTCGGCACGGAAGAAGGCCCGCAAGCGGCGGGAAGACCTGGTTCAGAGTTTCCCGGACGAACGCCGGGCGAAGGTGTTGCGCATCCGGGAGTTGATCCGGAAGGGGGAGTACGACATCGAAGGGAAGTTCGAGGCCATTTTCGACGATTTGCTTGAGGACCTGACGAAGGGGTGAGGCCGGCGCGGCGCTCTCTGACGGCCGCGGCTCGTGGGCGCGTGAATGCGCCGGGGCGAGCCGCAGCCACGTGAGAGCCGGCGCGGTGACGCGCCCGCGAGGCGGCGGCGGGGGGAAGGATTTCCCCGGCCGGCGTCCGGGCCCGGCCCTGGGGACGGGGCTGGGATGACAAACTGTCGGCACGGCCGCATGCGGGGCCGGCCGGCGGGCCAAACGGTGGTGGACAGGCCCGGCGCGTGGCGCGCCGGGGACGCAGGGCGTCCGCGCCATGGATGGCGACCATGTCCGTCTATCTGAATCGCGCCTATGAAGCGATCCGCCCGTTGTCCGCCATTTCGGCGGCGGACGTGGCGCGTGACACCGCGCTGAGGCGGATATCATCGGGCCGCCGGGTGAACACCGCGGCCGACGATCCCAGCGGGATCGTGCTGATCAACGCGCTCCGCGCCCAGGTGGCGTCGCTGCAACGCGTCCAGAGCGGCACGCAGCACTCCGGCAGCCTGCTGGACGTGGCGGAATCGTCGCTGCGCGACGCCGGGAACCTCCTGTTGCGTCTGCGCGAACTTTTTTCGGCCGCCGTGCAGGACCGCAACCTGGCTCCCGACCAACTGCGCGCCCGGCAGCGGGAGGTGGACGACATCCTCCGCGGCTTGGACCGCCTTTCGACCCGGACGAACTTCGGCGGCAAGCGGCTGTTCGACGGCGCCACCTTCGCGCGGACGGCGGATTTCATTTCCGACCCCTCGCAGATCGGCGCCGAAGAGGTGTTCGCGCCGGCCAACTCGCGCATCGCCCTCGGCGTTCACACGCTGCGCACCCGCGCCGTGAGCCTGGTGCGCGACATCACCGGCGACGACCTGGCCGTGAACAACTCCATCGCCAACGGCGAGGGCGGCCGCATCTCCGACGCCGCAGACGCCGACGGGCCGTTCCGCATGGCCATCGGCAGCGCCGACGGCGCGCTCATCGCCTACGCCGACTCCGCCCGCAACATCGTCGCCCGCGGCCCGCGCGACACCGGCGACTCCGTCGGCGGAACCACCACCGAGTACACCTTCGCCTCCGCGGCCGACGTGGGCGAGGTGGTGCGCAGCCTCTCGCCGCTCACGGCTGACACCGTGGTCTACGCGGCCGTGAACGGCGGGCTGTCGAAGGTGGTCACGCAGAACCTCCGCACCGGGTCGAAGACGGTGCTCTCGCTGCCCGGCTCGTTCAACCCCTCGCCGGCCGGAGCGAGCAACGTGGTGTTCGAGTACGACGCCAAGGGGCTGGTGCTGGACTCCAAGCCCATCGGCGTGGCGGTGCAGGGGCTGGCCGCCCACCCCAGCGACACCTCGCTGCTGCTCGGCCTGGTGGGCAACAACCTGGTCAAGATCACCAAGGCCACCGGCGCCGTCACCGCCTACACCTACCAGGGGTTGGGCGCCGAACCGGCCCCCAGCAACCCGACGGCCCTGGCGGCCATCGGCGGCACGGTTTACCTTACCGACACCGCCACGGGCATCTACCGCTTCACGCTGAACGACGTGACGGACGAGGCGACGCTGACCAGCCCGGTGCTGAGGTACCTGAGCACGGAAACGGTCACCGAGGCCAGCCCGAACCCCGACGGCATCGCCTCCATCCAGGTCACGGGCGACCCCACGGCCGTCGTGCCGAGCGCGTTGCCCGCGTCGACCGGCACGGTGAGCATCACGTTCGGCAACGTGAACGCCGCGGGCCAGATTCCCTACACCATCACCGGCCCGCTCTCCGGTTCGGGCGTGATCACGCAGGGCGTGGTGAACAACGTGAGCGATGGCGCGGGGGCGACGGTCACGCAGATCTCGCAGGTGAACACCACTAACCCGGTGACCGGCACGCCGGACGGGTACGGCTATTCGCAAAGCGCCGCCGGCCCGTCCACCGACTACACCACCGTTGACGGCGGGCGCATGAAGGTGGCCGTCAACCCCTTCGGCCCGGCCGGCTTCTCGTTCAGCGGCGGGACGGCGCTCAACATCACGATGCCCGACCTGGGCATGGACCCGTCGCTCAACACCGGCGCGGGCGTCGCCGCCTTCCTGGAGAGCGCCATTAACACCGCCTCCGGCGTGCCGGGGCTGGTGGACGTGGAGTTCTCCGGCGGGAAGTACGTCATCCTGTCGGACAACGCGGCCGTCACGCCGGCGGCCTCGGTGGTGAACGTCACGGGCAACGGCCAGGACGCGCAGGTGAACGGCGCCGCGATCCCCGGCGGGGAACTGGGGCAGCGCGCCGGCATCGTCGCCGGCCGGTTGCGGGTGGACGTGAACGGCGCGGCCGCCAACGTCACGGGGATCACCAACGGCACGCTTTCGCTCGCCGGCCTGGCGTCGCGGCTGAACACCGCCATCGTGGGGGCGGGCATCTCCAGCACCAAGGGGGTGTTCGCCAACAACGGCAACACGAACATGATCTTCATCGGGCGGGAGACCGGCTCCGTGGGCGGCTCGCGCCCCTACGCCACGGTCGGCTCCCACCCGGTGGCCACCACCTCGGCGCTCACGTTTGGCAACCCGCCCAGCACCACCGACCTCACCACCATCAGTTCGTCGGTGTCGATGAAGGTGAGCATCACGGGCACGGGGTCGCTCGGCAACTTCAAGACGCTCACCTTCGCCACCCCCGGCCTCACCGACGGCAACTCGGTCGCCGCGGCGGTCAAGAGCGCGATTCTCAGCAACTTCGATCTCGACTCCTCCAACTTCGACTTCCGGTGGACGGGCGCGCGGTTCGAGGCCTCGTCCGACGTGAGCCTCACCGACGACACCCGCGGCGGCGTGGCCATTTACTTCCAGGAAACCGGCTCCACGATGGCGAACGCCCTGGGATTGACCCCCACGGGCGTGGCCGGCAGCACCACGGCGGCGGGCCAGGTGACGGCCGGCGAGACCGACGTGTACGCCCTCTCTTTCGTGACCGCGAGCGGCGGCTCAGCCTCGAACACCGGGATCATCGATGCCGGGCGCATCCTGCGGCTGGGCAACTCCTGGTCGGGAACCAAAGAGGAGGGCGGCGGCATCCAGAACGGCGACAAGGTCACGTTCTCGCTGCTCCGCGGCTACTACGAGTTCGGGGGCTTCGGTGGGGGGGCGGAGGTGCTCGGCTCGCTCTCCAACGCCACCAAGGTGGTGCGCGTCAACCCGGCGACGGGCGCGGAACTCGGATCGATCACGCTGCCCACCTCCCTGAACAACACCACGTCGAACGCCTTCGACCAGAACGGCAGCACGCTCTACTACGACATCGCCGGCACCGACAAGATCGCCATCCTGTCGCTTTCTGGAACCACGGCCACGCTCACCGGCCTGGTGCAGAAGCCCTCGACCACCAGCGTGGGCGGCCTGGCGTCGGACGCCACGTCCCTGTACATCATGGATAATGGCGGCGTGCCCACGCTCTACACCGTCGACGCCACCGTGCCCCCCACCAGCGGCAAGGTGATCCTCTCCAGTTCCACGACGGGCGGGGCGCTCACGGTGGTGTCCAGCGCGGGGGGCGAGAACATCGATCCCCGCGCCTCCGCCAACGGCAAGGCGGTGGTCTATGAGAAAGACAGCGCCGGCGTGCGCGAGTTGCGCCTGGTGCGCCTGGACGGCGGCGACGTGGGCGCCCTGGGCGTCAAGGAGCAGGTGATCGCCTCCACCGCCAGCCCGGGAGCGCCGGTGCCCGACGTTCCCGGCAACGCGGGCGGGAAGGTGTTCAACGCCCGCGTGCACGAGGACGGCGCCGGCGGCTTCACCGTCTACTACGAGGTCGACAACGCCGGCACGCGCGAAATCTGGACCCGCACCGGCAACGCCAGCACGCTCAACGCGGCTTCGTTGCTGACCACGGGCGAGGCCCCGGCCCTCAGCGCCAACGGCCTCTACCTGGCCTACGTGGAGAACACCGGGCCGGGCGCGGGGTACGCCGCCGTGCGGGAGATCTCCAGCGCCACCACCGTCTACCTCTACCCCGACGGCAACAGCGGGCAGGCCACGGCGCTCGGCCCGCCGGCCACCTATCCGGGCAACGGCGTCATCGGCGGGGCGACACCCGTGTTCACCGCCGACAACCACGTCGTCTTCATCAACCCCACGGCCGGCGGTGGCGAGGGCGAGGTGTTCGTCTACCGCCTCACCGATCCCGAGACCGGCGCCTTCTCGCCCCGCGTCATCCGGCCGTCCGACAACCTGCCAGCCGACAACTTCACCGACCCCTCCTACATCCAGGCGGGAGAGCCGGCCAACGCCATCTTCCTCCAGAACCCGGAGATCAGCGTGGGCGCGACGATGGTGGAGGAGACCTTCACCCTAGAGGCCACGGCCGACCCCGACAACGAAGACAGCACCATCTTCTCCGTCACGGGCAGCGTCACGGGATCGCATGCCCCGGTGCGCCTGGGCGAGGTCTACACCACCGACGCCGGCATCGGCGGGGCGGGGGCCGGCCTGCGCTTCCAGTTGCGCGATGACGGGCAGTACGCCGTGGGCGACATCATCGACATCGACATCGACACCGCCGTGGTGGCGCGGCTGGACCAGGGGCCGGAGCAGCTCGTCAACGCCAGCACCCGCTACTTCTTCGAGAACGAGCGCGGCGAGAACATCGGCGTTGATTTCGGCGGCTTCATTCCCGACGAAGAACGCTCCGTGCTCATTCGCGTCGGGGGCGTCCAGCAGGTGCAGGTCGGCGCCAACGCTCTCGGCCAGACCCCGCTGGTGCTCGACGACCTCTCCACGCGCGGCCTCGGACTCACCGGACTCTCGCTGGAAGACGACCTTGGCCCGGCCTTCAACAACCTCACCGTCACGCCGGCCGTCGGCGAGGCCGACGACGCGCTGCGGTTCGCGGCGCCGCCCAGCATCGACTCCGCGGAGTTCGTGCCTCGCCAGGAAACCTACACACTCACGTTCACGGCGGACGACCGCGTCACCGTCAGCGGCTCCGTCACCGGGAGCATCGCGGAGAACGTGGTGCGCGACCGGAACGGCCTCGTCCGCTTCCGGGGCGTGACGGTCGCGCTGGAAGGGGAGTCGAAGACCGGCGACGCGATCTCCTTCACCTATGACGGGAACCGCGGCTCGCTGGGCCGTATCGACCGCGCGCTCAACATCGTGCGCGAAGACATGGTGGCTCTCGGCGCGCTGCGGAAGAACCTCGCTTCCTTCGGCGCGGAACTCTCCGACAACATCCTCTCCGCGTCCCAGGTGGACTCGATCGCCGGGGACGCCGACGTGGCCGAGGAACTGGTGAAGTTCACCCGCTCGCACCTGCTCTCCTCCCAGTTCGCCGCCTATGGCGCGGCGGCGCAACTCACTTCTGATCAAGTGCTCTCGCTGCTCGACATCAGTTTCGCGCGCTGACGGCGGGCCGCGCCGGTCGCTGGCGGCCGCCTCCCAGCGGCCTCTCGAACCCCGCCCGCTCCGTCGAGGACACCACCCTTGACAGCCCTCCGCGCGCCTCCCATACTCGCCGCAGTTTGGTGCGAGAACGGTGGAACCAAGGGATGGGCGGCACAATGAAGCAAATGACGGGCGAGTTGACCGCGTCTAAACGATCGGCGCTCACGGTCAGGGACGGGCGTCAGCTCGCTCTCTGGCCGCACGATCCCGTGGCCGAGGACCCTGACTACCTGTCGCGACAGATCCTCACCTGCATCGGGAACAAGCGCGCCCTCCTCGGTCACATCGGTGGCGCCGTTGAGCGGGTCAAGCGGCGACTCGGCAAGGGACGGCTCGACGTGTTCGATGCATTCAGCGGTTCTGGAGTGGTGTCCCGTTTCCTCAAGGCCCACTCCCGGCTGCTCGTCAGTAATGATATCGAGGACTACGCGGCCGTCACTGGGCGCTGCTACCTGCGAAACAGGAGCACGGTGGACCTGCCCGCCATTGCCCGTTTTGTCGCTGATTTCAACGAGCGGGTCTCGACGGAACCCATGCCTCTCGGATTCATCGAGGATCTCTACGCTCCAAAAGACGAGGACCGGATCACCCGAGATGACCGCGTTTTCTTCACCAGGGCCAACGCTCGCCGTCTCGACAACTTCCGGCGCCTCATCGACACCGCCCCCTCCGAGATAAAGGACCTGCTCTTGGGCCCTCTTCTGAGCAAGGCATCCGTCCACGCCAACACGGCCGGGGTCTTCAAGGGCTTCTACAAAAACCGCCTCACGGGGGTCGGTCAGTTCGGCGGAAGCGGCTCCGATGCATTGCTTCGCATCCTGGGGGAGATCAGGCTCGAGGCGCCCGTTCTCAGTAGGATCGAGTGTGAGTCAGAAGTCGTCCAGGAAGACGCCAATACGGTCGCCCGCCGATTGACCGGACTCGATCTCGCGTACATCGACCCCCCCTACAACCAGCATCCTTACGGCTCGAACTACTTCATGCTTAACTTGCTGGTGCGCTACGACCGCCCCCAGCGGGTTAGCCGCGTGTCCGGGATACCCACGGACTGGCGCCGCTCCGGCTACAACGTGCGTGCCTGGTCGCTGCCGTTGCTCAGCCAGCTCGTCAAGTCAATTGACGCGCCGTTCCTGCTGATTTCGTTCAACAACGAGGGCTTCATCTCGCCCGACGAGATGCGCTCACTGTTGGATACGCTGGGTTCCGTCGATGTCATCGAAATGCAATACAACGCGTTCCGTGGCAGCCGCAATTTCAACAACAGGTCGATCCACGTGACTGAACAACTCTTCCTGGTCGAACGGAGGTAGGTGGCGATGGCCCGAAAGCACCAACTACGAGAGCAGCGCGCGGGCGCCGTTACCACTTCGATACCAGATCCATCCGTCCCGATGGGGGCATTCTTCATAACCTGCTTCCAGCGCTTCTTCATTGACGGAGGAACGCTCGCATGGCCGAACGGCGCGGACATCGCGCCGGAGACGCTTTACGAGCGGGCGAAGACCACCAGCGAGGCCGCATGACCCACGCGCGCGGGCCAGGGGCGCGCCCGTGAACGCGCCTGGCCCGCCAGAACTTCGCCAGAAGCGCCCCCCCGCGGTTTTCCCGTTCCGCGAGCGTGTTGAGTGAGTCCATCCGGCGCCACGAACGGCCGTTGACCTCCGGCCGGCCGGCGCGGTAAAGTTTGCCGGCGTGAAGCGCGCCGCGCGGCGGCGCGGGTCTGGTCCGGCCGGAAGAGTCGGTTCCCTGTTTCGCGCGAGGCCTATGTCGAGCGTCATCAAAAAGCGCAAGAAAAAGATGAACAAGCACCGGCACCGCAAACTGCTCAAGCGGATGCGGCACCGGGACAAGCACCGCAAGTAACCGCCCCGCGGGCCGCGTACCGCCGCGAAAAGCGCGAAAAGCGGGAAGGCGCCAAAGGCGCCCTCCCCGGGGCCGCGGGCGGGCTGCTAACTGGGAACCGCGGGAAGCGAGAGCGGCGCGGTCTGTCCGGCGGCGAGCAGGTGATACCCCAGCCCGGCGATCATGGCGCCGTTGTCGGTGGTCAGCGCGCGCGGCGGGAAGTGAACGCGCACCGCTTGGCCGGCGACGCGCGCCCGGCGGGCCTCCTCCTCGAACCTTTCGCGCAGCCGCAGGGAGGCGCTCACGCCCCCGGTGACCGCCACGCGCGGGATTCCCTGTTGCGCGGCGGCTTGCAGCGTTTTGACCACCAGCGCGTCGACCACCGCTTCCTGGAACGACGCCGCCACGTCTTCCCGGCGCGCCGCGGCCGCCGGCGCCGCGCCACCGCCGGCGCCGTCCTGGCCCCGGAGGTGGTAGAGCACCGCTGTCTTCACGCCGGAGAAACTGAACCGAATGCGTGGGTCCGTCAGGAACGCCCGCGGGAAGCGGATCGCCGTCCGGTTCCCCGTGGCCGCCAACGCCGCCAGTCGCGGGCCGCCGGGATATGAGAGGCCGAGCAGCACGGCGGCCTTGTCGAAGGCCTCGCCGGCCGCGTCGTCGGTGGTCGCGCCGAGCGCGGCGGTGGCCAGCGGCGACTCCGCGCGGAACACCACCGTATGCCCCCCGCTGGCCACGAGGCAGACGTAGGGGTAGGCCGGCGGGTCCGGCGCCATGCGCGCGGAGTACACGTGGGCCTGCACGTGGTCCACGCCGGCCAGCGGCAGGCCGCGCGCCAGCGCGATGGCCTTGCCCGCCGTCAGCCCCACCAGGAGCGCGCCGATCAGCCCCGGCCGGGCCGTGGCGGCGACGCCGCCGATCTCCGCGAGCGAGACGCCGGCCTCGGTCAGCGCGCGGTCGATGACGGCCGTGATGACGTCGACGTGCGCGCGACAGGCGATCTCCGGCACCACGCCGCCGAACGGCTCGTGCAGGTCGATCTGCGAGCGGACGACGTTCGACAACACCCGGCCCCCGTCCTCCACCACCGCGGCGGCCGTCTCGTCGCAACTGGTTTCAATGCCCAGGATCAACATGCGCGGGGGTCGGGGGTCAGCCGGTCCATTCGGGCAGCATCGAGGTTTCCAGGCCGAGCGCGGCGAGCAGGCGGGCGACGATGAAGTCCACCAGGTGCTCGACGCGCGTCGGCCGGTGGTAGAAACCGGGCGCGGCCGGCAGGATCGTGGCTCCCGCGCGGGCCAGGCGCGTCATGTTCTCCAGGTGAATGAGCGACAGCGGCGTTTCGCGCAAAACGATTACCAGCGGCCGCTTCTCCTTCAACGTCACCTCGGCGGCGCGGCCCACGAGGTCTTCGCTGGACCCCGCGGCCAGCCGGCCGAGCGTGCCGCCGCTGCACGGAACCACCGCCATGCCGAGCGCGCGGAAACCGCCGCTGGCGATGGAGGCGCCGAGGTCGAGCAGGTCGTGCGCCACCAGCCCCGGCGGCGAACCGAACGCCCGCGCCATGCCGGCCGCATCGCGCGGAACGCGAAGGCCCGCCTCGCGCAGCGCCACCTGCCGCGCTCCCTCCGACACCAGGAGGTGCACCTCGACCCCCGCGGCCGCCAGCGCCGCCACGGCGCGTTGACCGTAGGTGAAGCCGCTGGCTCCGGTGATGGCCACCACCACGCGCCGCGGCCCGGCGCCGTCCGCCGGCGCGGTGGTCAGCCGCTTCCTCGGCCGGCCGCCAAGGGCGCCACCCGACCGTGCCGTTCCCGGCGCTGAGCGACGACGGCCAACGGAGCGAGGCTTCTTCATGTGGGGGCCGGTCCATCGCCGGCGTCGCCCATCCGCGCGGCGACGGAAGCAGACGCAGACGCGGACGCGAACGTGGAGCCCGCCGCGGCACAGTCGATCTCAAACAGCCGGCCCAGCAGGCAGCGGCGCAGGCGCTGGAACTCCGCCGACTCCAACTGGCCGCGCTCGCGCCGCACGGTCGCCTCCGCCAGCCGGCGCACCAGTTCCCGGCGGTCGGTCAAGGCGCGCACGGTGCGTTCGGCCTCGCGCCGCCCCGCGCCGCGCGCACGGAGGAACAGCGCCACCGCCCAGACCGCCAGCGCCACGAGAAAGGCGGCCAGGCGCGAGAGCAGCGCCTGCTCGGAAAGCGCGGCCTCTCCGGCGCTCTCCGCCAGCAGCGCGCCGAGCACGAACGACGGGAAGCCGGCCGGCCCACGCGCCAACCCGCCGGAGAGGTCGGGACGGCGATCAGTTGTCACGGCTTCTCCTCCGTCCCGGCGGCGGGCGGGCGCGCCCGAACTCGCGCGACCTCTTCCGCGACCTCAGCCTCGAGGCGCGCGAGCAGGTCCATGCGCCGCGCGACGGCCGCCGCGCGGCTGACGTATTGCGCTCGCAGCGCCTGGAACTCACCCGACTCCAGTTTCCCCGAAGCGTGCTCGAACTCCACCTCGCGCACGGCCGACAGCAGCCGCCCTTTCTCTTCGGCCAACTCCTCGGCCAGGTCGCCCCCCTGGGCGCGGAAGCGCCAAGGCGGCCGTTCGCGCACGAAACCCGCGCCGACGGCGGCCGCGCCGAGAAACACGATCGCCCCGGCAGCCGCCACTTCCGTGCTGAACCAGGAGGTGCGCCCGCCCGCTGGCACGGCGGCGCCGCTGACGCCAGCCGGCGTGCCGTCGGCCTCTTCCCCCGCCCACACCGTCGGCGTCGCCAGGAGAGCGGCCGCCATTCCGGCCGCCGCAAGCAGCAACACCGCGACGCCGCGAATGCTTTCCCTTTTCCCGCCTTCGCGCGTTTCCGCCTTCCCGCCTTGCCCGCCCTCCGCCCGCGCCGCGCGCCGCGCGGGGCCGCGGCCGTCGGGCAGCAACGCGAACGCCGCCCCCAGCGCCAGCGCCACCACTCCCACCCAGACCCAGTTGACGCCGGGGTTGAGGAACACGGTGAAGAGATAGCGGCCGGAATCCGGCATCGTGTTCGGGACGAAAACGTAAAGGTCCCGGCCGATGGGCAGCGGAACGCAACCCCACAGCCAGAGGCCGGAGTCGCCGATCAGCTGCCGGCGCACGGCGGGTTCGCTGGTCAGCGAGCCTTCCCGCGGCAAGCCCTGTTGCTCCCCGATGTGGTAACGCCACCATTCGGGACTTGGGAGTTGGCCACGCTCACCGGCGAGGGCGAGCGTGAACGTGGTGACGGTGCGGTTCTTCCCGATGTCCCGGCGCTCGCTCACGCCCTCGAACCGCACCGGCACGATCTCCCCATCGGCGGCGGTGGCTGAGAACGTCTCCCCCGGCGCCGCCTGGCCGCCACACCTGGTCTGGCCGTGGCGGGAGGCCGCGATCCCCATGAAGATCAGCAGCGCCCCGGCATGCGCCACGTAACCGCCGTAGCGGCGCCGGTGGCGGAGCGTGGCGAGCAGCAGCGCCGCGGGGTAGGAGATCGGGCGCGGGGAGGAGGCGCGCGTGGCCGCCGCGCCGCGGTGGAACTCGTACGCCGTGGTGGCCCAGCCCACCAGGCAGAGCGTGAGCGTGAGTTGGAAGAGGGTCTCGCCGCGTGCCGCGTCCAGTTCGGGCCACGCGCCGGGGTTCCACCAGGAGAGCAGGCCCAGCACGAGCGCGACCAGCAGCGCGCCGAACGCCGCGACGTTGAAGGCGATCAGCCCGACCAGCAAAGGCCCGCGCGCGGTGGTCTTGCGCCAGCCGATCAGCGGGACCTGCGCCATGAGGATGAGCAGGATGAGGAAGAGGAAGGGCGTGATGCGGTCATACCATTCGGTTCCCATGGTGCTGGAAACCTCCACCAGCGACATCTCGGCCGCGAGGCTGGTCACTTTCTCCCACAACGTGAACACCAGGATTGTTCCGCACAGCGTCAGCAAAATCACGTTGTTGAAGAGGAAGAAACTCTCGCGCGAGAGGAAGTGGTCGATGCGGGCGTCGCCGCGGAGGTCGTCCCAGCGGTACCAGAGCAGCGCCGCGGAACCGGCGACCACCAGCGCCAGGAAGGCGAGGAAGGGGGCGTCGATCCGCGACTCGCCGAACACATGCACCGAATTGACCACCTGCGCCCGCGTCATGTAGGTGCCCAGCGTCACCAGCGTGAAGGTAAGCATCACCAGGAAGACGTTCCACCGCCGGAACATGTTCCGCCGTTCCTGGATCATCACGGAGTGCAACAGAGCGGTGGCCGGCAACCAGGGGATGAAACTGGCGTTCTCCACCGGGTCCCACCCCCAGTAGCCGCCCCAACCGAGTTCCTCGTAGGCCCACACCCCTCCCAGCGTGATGCCGATGGTGAGCACCGTCCACGCCGCCATGGTGAACGGGCGCGTCCGGCGCACCCAGGCGCCGCTCTGGTCGCCGGCCAGCAGCGCGGCCACGGCGTAGGCGAACGGTATCGCGAACCCCACGTACCCCAGGTAGAGGCACGGCGGGTGGATGAGCATCCAGTAGTTGTCCAGTTGCGGGTTCAAACCGTGGCCGTCGGCTGGCGCCCCGCCGGGGAGGACGCTCTCTCCCCACTCCCTGGCTGCCCTGGCCTGCTGGTCGAAGGGGAGCGACGCGAACCAGCGTTCGAAGGAGACGAACGGGTTGTATTCGTACGGCTCATAGACCACCAGCCAGACGAAGAAGCCGAGGAGGAAGGCGAGCACGCCGAACAGAAATGGCATGGTCCGCTCTTCGCGGTTGTGGCGTTCGCGCCACGCCACCGCGGCGCAGAGCAGCGACAACACCCAGCACCAGAAGAGCATCGACCCGGTCGGCCCGGCCCAGACGCCGGCGATCTTGCGGTCCACCCCCAGCGCCATTTCCGAATAGCCGTAGACGTACCGGTTCGAATAGTCGTTCGTCAGGAAGAGGCACGCCAGCCCAGCCACCGAACCGGTGAGGCAGGCGCAGGCGACGTACAGCGTGCGGCGCGCGGCGTCCACCCCGCGCACGTCGCGCGACAGCAGCCCGTAGGCCGAGAGCGCCGCCCCGCCGCAGAGGAAGCCGAACGCGACGCGCGCCAGCAGGTCGCCAAGGAAGTTCACGTCCATGCGCGGTCCATCATCGTCGCCTCTCGTCCGGGTGTTCAAGCCTTTCCCAACCACGCGCCTGCCACCGCCCCGCGCGCAGCCGGGCGCTGGCGGATGGGACCGAATCCGACACGTGCCCGATCACGCGGGTCGCGACGACGGCGTGTGTGATACCATCAGTCTTGGATATGGAGCGGCGCGTCGCTTTTACCTTCGCCGCGGCTTTCGTACGCTGGGCGCTGCTGGCCCTCTACGTGGCGGGGATGTGTATTCTTGTCGTGGGCTATGTAGGCGAAGTGGTCACGTCGGGCCACGATGCGGGTCGGCTCTTCAATCTCCTTGTCGCGATGATTGGAACCCAGGCGATCTTCCTGTTCGCCGGCGGACACGTTGAACCCACCCGCGAGCGCAAAGTGTCGAGGCCTCACGTTGGGGTCTCGATCGTGACGGCCGCCACGGTGTCGGTCGCCCCCATGTGGTGCTACGTGCCCAAGGGAATGCGCTTCGCGACATTCTCCGTGCCGATACCGTCGATCCAGCATCTGGCCTGGCTGTGGCTGCCGACCGCGTTCCTCTTCTGCCTGCTCGCCGCCAAGGGGAATCGCCTCGCGATTCTCCCGCGGCTGACGGCCGGAGTATGCGGTGTTCAACTTCTGCTGCTTCCAGCGTCAATCATCGCGTACCTGCGGCCGGCCGAGCCCGTCTCCCCCGGCACCTGGTTTCCTGAATTGCGTTTCGAGGAATCATTCGCCATCTTCGGCGAGGCGCTGGTTCTTCTCTGGTGCGTCGGAACGACCGCCGCCATACTGTTTCTGCGACATCGGGCGCGTCGCCACGGGGTGGCGGGTGGCTGACGTTCCGCGCGCGGTTCAGAACCCCTCCAGCAGGTGCTCGATGGAGCGTTCGCTGCCTTCCACCGCGCGGGCCACGCTCAGGCCCTTCTCCAGCGCCAGGTCCACCCGCTGATACGACTTGTTCGCCAGGCTGGTCAGCACCGCCACCTCCGGCCGGTCCAGGCCGTCGGGGCGGGCGGCGACCACCTTGGCCACGCTGCCGTCGGTCAACTCCACCCAACTTCCCACCGGGAAGCGAGAGAGGGCCTCCAGCAGCCCGCGGGAGGCGGCGGGGTCGAGCAGGCCCGACTCGGCCATTTGCAGCACGTCGGCCAGCGCCTTGAAAGGGCTTTCCGCCTCGCGCCACGGGCGGCGGGAGATGAGGGCGTCGTAGACGTCGGCGACGGCGACGATCTTGGCGAAGTCGTGGATGGCGTCGCCGCGCGTGCCCTCGGGGTAGCCGGAGCCGTCGCACCGCTCGTGCTCCTGGTAGAGGACCAGCGGCGTCGTTTCGGGATAGGAGGAGACGCTGGTGAGCGCCTTCAGCCCGGCGGCCGGGTGATCGCGCACGGCGGCCAGTTCCTTGCGGGAGAGGCGGCGGCGCGTGGCCAGAAGTTCCTCGGAGAGGCGCAGCATGCCGAGGTCGTGCAGCAGGGCGGCGCAACCGAGTTCCCCCAGCCGCTCGACCTCGTAGCCGAGTTGGACGCCGACGTTGATGGCGAGGATGGCCACGTTGAGCGAGTGCGGCACGAGGTAGTCGCCCCGCTTGCGGAGGTTCACGAAGTTCAGGAGCAGGTCTTTGTCGTTGAGGGTTCCGCCCGCCAGGTTGGAGGCCAGCGCGCGCACGGTCTCGCCGGGAACGGGCCGGCCCCGCTCCACGTCGCGCAGGATGGCGCGCACGGTGACGTAGGAATCCTCGAACAAGCGCCGGAAGAGCGCCCGCTGGCCCTCGGCGGCTTCGCCCTCCGGTTCCGCGGCCGCGGCGGCGCGCATGCGGTCCGTGATGTGCCGCTGGCCGCCGGTCACCGTCAGGCGGGAGGTGTCGCGGGTCTTCTTCACCGCCTCCGGCGTGGGGGGCGTCGCGATCGCCGCCGCCGGGGCCGGGCTGGGCGCGGGGGCGCGTTCGGCGGTTCGGGGCGCGCCGGCGCCCGCGGGGGTGGGGGCGGGGGTTTCAGGCGGCGGCAGGAGGGCGGAGATATCGGTGGCGGGGTCGGCG
>JACQVU010000065.1 GCA_016209585.1 Planctomycetota bacterium | reverse complement strand
CTCGTCGACCGCTGACGCGCCCTCCAGCACCACGCCGTCCACCGGCGTCAGATCGCCGGGGCGCACCCGCAACCGGTCGCCCACGGCCACCTCCGCCACGGGAACCTCTTCTTCACCGCCGCGGCCCGCTAACCGGCGCGCCATTTTCGCTCCCCGCGCGGCCAGGCCGCGGACGGCGTCGGTCGCGGCGCGCCGGGCGCGCGACTCCAGCCACCTTCCGAGCAGGATGAGCGCCACGATGCTCGCGCCCGAATCGAAATGCAGGTGCGCCGCGCCGCCGCCGTGTTGGTGGAAGAAGCCGGGCCAGAGCAGCGCGGCCAGCGACGAGAAGAAGGCGGCCGACGTGCCCACCGCGACCAGCGTGTTCATGTCGGCCCCACCCTGGCGAAACACGGCCCACGCCCCGCGATAAAACCGCGCCCCGAAGACGAACTGCGCCACCCCCGCGACCCCCGCGTAGACCCATCCCGCCGCGAGAGGGCCGACCAGCGCCTCGAACCGCTCGCCCAGGGGGGTCATCGACGCCATCAGGAACAGCGCCAGCACGGCTGAAGCCGCGAAGCGCCACGCCAGCGCGCGCTCTTCGGCGACGCGCTCGGCCACGCCATCGTCAACCTTCGGCGCGGCGCCGGCGTCGAGGCGCGCGGTGAAGTCGCCGGCCGCCGCCACCGCGCGCGCCAGCGCCTCGCGCTCCACGCCGGGCAAGGTAGACACCGTGGCGGATTCATCGGCCAGGTTCACCGCCGCCTCCACCACGCCGGGAGTGGCGAGAAGCGCGGCCTCCACGCGCCCGGCGCAGGAGGCGCAGTGCATCCCCCGCACCGCCAGCCGCGCCGAGGCCTCCGGCGTCCGGTAGCCCGCGTCCCGCACCGCGCGCAGCACCTCGATCAACCGTCCGCGCGCCGGATCGAAGGTGAAGGAGAGAGACTCATCCGCCAGGTTGACGGCCGCGTCGCTCACGCCTGGAACGCGCCCCGCCGCGCCCTCCACCCGCCCGGCGCACGAGGCGCAATGCATGCCGCCGACACCGATCCGCCAGCGCCTTGGCCCGAAAGACCTGGGAGCCTCCATGCCGCGGCAGTATATCCTGATTTCCCCCGAATCTCGCCGGCCGCAGGGCTTTCGACTGCGGGGTTGCCGGTGATGCTTGTAGTGCGCCCATGAGGGCGTCACGCCCCGCTGCACCTGACGGCGGCGCCACGAACGAGCCGCCGGCTCTCGCGCGGTCACACGCCGCGAAACATGGTTCGGCACAGGCTCCACACCCCGCCGCCCACCTCGCCCTCGGCGGCGCCCCGCCACGCCACGCCATGAGAAAAAAAACACGAATTCCGTACGATTCCCTGCTCGCCGCTTGACTGAGCGCCCCCCCCAATTTTCGTACCATGAGACTTGGCGTAAAGGAGAGTCCCGCAAGTTCTTCGACGTCGCCTGCCTCATCCAGCCGCAGAACACCGCCGGCGACCCGGTGGTTGATTCGCTGGAACTCTTCCAGTTGCTGCTCAACAACACGGTGGTCGCGAACATCTCCGGCCGGGCGCTGCAGTTGGTCGCGATGCAGCAGAGTGCCTGGGCGTGGGACAGCAACCTGCTGCCCGGGGTGCTGGCCAACGGGTCGTACTACGTTCCCCTCACCCTGGGCTTGATGGCCAACCTCTTGCCCGTGGGGCCGTCGGGCGTTACCATGAATCTCGGTTTCCTCGACACCGCCGCCATCACCAGCGTGACCGTGGAGATCGTGGAGTGTATGGAGAGGAAAGCGTGATCCCCCGCGAGCGATCTTGACGTGTGACCGCTGTGGCACATCGCCAAACCACACCCATGGCCCCCCAACGCCGTCCATTCGAAGACCTCATCCGCTTGGAGCGGGAGAACGACCTCATCGAGCACGGCCTGTTGCGGCGGACCAGCCAAACCGGTGCGAACGGCGGCAGGAATCCGAACGGGAACGGCGGGGCGGCATCGAACGGCAGCGGAGCGTCCGCGCTCTGCCCGCAATGCGCGGCCAAGGCGGCGAAGAACGCCGACGGAAATCCGAATGGCAACTCCCATTCCAACACTGGCGCGGCGGGCAATCCCTCAGCCTTCGTGAGCAAGCAGACGCTCGGATTCGGCGCGCGTGGCGACGACGACGAAACGCCACCGGGCGGGCGGACCGAGCGTGAAGCGCCGGCCGCGAACGCGAGCGCGACCGCCGGTGCCGACACCTGCCCCACATGCGGCGGCGCGGGCACGATAGCCGCGAAGACGACGTTCCCGAGGGGCGAGGAGGCAATTGAGCCATCGGTCGAGCGGACCACCGCGCGGACGTTGGAAGGCGAGACGGAAGCCTTCGTGGAAACACCACTGGGCCGGGCGCTGACGCCGGACGACATTCTTGACGCCTTGGCGCGGCTGCGGCGTTTCTTCGGCAACCTGTGGTCGGGCGTGAAAGGCGGGGCGATTCGCATCACGCCCAGCGACGGGGGGATTCGCATCGATCTTCCCGGTTTTTTCGCGTTTCCGGAGGTCAGTGGGCGACAGGAAGGCGGCGGGGACGGGAAAGGAACGGCGTCACAGGAACCGGAGAATGGAGGCGTGCCCGTCGAAACGGAGGGCCGGTTGCGCACGGGATTCATCGCCTCAGATGGCCGGCGCGATTGTTTGGTTGCTGGCGTCGTCGCTATGTACCACGAATGGAACAGGCTGACAGACTATTCTCCACTTCCCACGGGCTGGGTTGACTGTGCGCTGCAAGCAATTGGTGTCCATGCACAGCACGGCGGGGAGTGCGCAACACTGGCCGTCGCGGTGATCGACGGCTGCTGGAAGGAGCGGAACAATCCGCTGAAGAATGTACTCGTTAAGATCTGCGCAGGTGCGTACGCCGAATGTCTGGAAAGGGCGCGGAAGAAATAGTGCTCGACCTGCTGGGCGGAGCGTTTCTATGGGAGCCGAAACGAAGGAACTTCGCCTTCTGACAATGTCGGCGCGCCTGATGACGGTGCTCTTCAGTGCTCTCGCTACGGTGACGTCATGTGGCGAGAACACTCGGAAACTAAGTGGAAAACCGGATTCGGCTCTGGCGCGGTTCCGCCAATCACGGTCGGACGACGAGCGCGGCAAGGCGTTTCCCCAACTCATGCGTATGCCTTCCAGCGGTCTGATGGCGTTGAAGAACGCTCTTTTGAATGACGCCGACTCGCGGGACGGTGAGTCACCGTGGATCGCGTGCGCGCTGACGTTGCGAGACGCGGGTGAACCGGAGGTTGTGACGCCGCATCTCGCGATCGGCTTGCGCACCGAGTCAGACGAACTTCGTCGTCTGTGTGGCGATTCCGCGTATCGCCTCGGCACTCGCGCGGCGACCCTCGCCCCCGATTTGGCCGCGGTGGCGTGCGATCCCACAGTGCAGAGGTGCTCAAGGGACATTTGCCTCGAAGCGCTTCGGGTTGCTGGCGACCAGGAAGCCGCGAGGGGTGCTTTTTTGCGCGTTCTGGATACCACGAACGAGGAAATGCTGATCGACACCGCTTGCCGCGGCATCGCCGACATGGGAGATGAAGCCGTTTCCGCATTGCCGAGGCTGTTGGTTTTGCTTGGCGAGGAGCGTGGCGACGAGCCCCCTCCCTCAATGTATGATGCTCTGGCGGCGTGCGGCGGGCCGGCGATTGACCCATTGCTTGAAATGGTGGGCGATCCGAGCGTTACCCGCCGGCGGCGTGCCGCGCGCGCGCTTCTCGAAGACAGGCTGGTGTCTTCGGCGGACGATCGCCATGAGTGGCGCCGGCTCGATGCCGCGTTGCACGACGAAAACGAAGAGGTTCGGCTCTTCGCGATCAGCGCCGTCGCGGCGTTGCCATTGGCGTTGGAGCGCACGGGAATGCTGGTGGAGATCGTGCAATCTCCAACGGAAGCAGGCGACGTGCGCGCGCACGCCTTGCGCGAACTGTTTTGGTCTTCCTGGCGGCGTGGGTGCCCGGAAGCGATGGACGCGCAGCTTCCGCTTCTCGAAGATTCTCTTCAAGACCACGACACGCGCGTTCGGCGCCAAGCCCCCGACAATTTCGGCGTGCTGTCGCGGTCGGTGGCTGCCTACGAATTCCGGGAGCGGATTGCCCGTGGACATCGTTACAGTACGTTGGTTCGAGAGCGGGCGATTCTCGCGCTTTCGAGTTTTGAATCCCGCAGGGCGGAAATTGTGGAATTATTCCGTATCGTGTCTGACGAGAACATTCCGGATTTGAGCAAGAGTGTCGCACTCGCGCTCCGGCTCATGGACAGTCGCGCCATGGGCGAAAAGTGACGAACGTCCACGTCACCAGCCACGAGATGAACATGCGGATGCGCCGTATCACGCCAAGTTCCCCGAGGCGGGAAGGCGAACAACCCGGCCCATGCCCTCCTTCCGCACCCACGAATTCCCCATTGACGCGGCCAATGGCGCGCATGTCTGGCTCGACATCCACAACGTCCGCGCGATCACGATCCAGACCATCGACGGCGCGGGTGCGCTGTTCGCGCCGATGAACGCCTATGAGATCGTCGTCGACGAAGGCTCGCCCATCACTACCCGCCAGCCGGCGTGGAACTGAGAGCCTGCTTCGGTAGGCCATTCGCGCTGCGCCCGGCTGCGAACGTGCCGGGCGGCGTCGGGCGCGCTCGACATATTGCCCCGAATATGTTGTCGCGCGCCCTCCTTGCCCGGCACGTTCTCGCTCGTGCTCGCGGGCGAAGCGCCTACCGAAACAGGCTCTTGGCGGAGATCGAAGGCGCGCG
>JACQVU010000002.1 GCA_016209585.1 Planctomycetota bacterium | reverse complement strand
TCGCGGCTCCAGCTCGCGCGGCGCGTCTTCGCGCTCCTCTACCATCACCTCGCCCACGTGGATGCCGATGCGCACGGCCAGCGCGCGCTCGCCGGAGAACTCGCGCCGCACGGCGCTCTGCGCCCGCAGCGCGAAGGCCGCGGCGTCGGACGGGCGGGCGAAGACCAGGAAGAAGGAATCGCCGGCGTGCTTGATCTCCCGCCCGTCGGGGTACTCCGCCAGCAGCCGGCGGAAATGGGCGTTGAGGGCGTCGAGGAGCGCCACGGCGGGGCCGTCGCCCAGGCGTTGCTTGAGGGCGGTGGAGCCGACCACGTCGGTGAACAGCAGCGCCACCAGCGACGTGTGGTGGCGCGCCTGGAACTCCGCGACGGAGGCCCGCGCCTGGGCGTCGGCGGCCACCGTCGCCGCCCGGTCATCGGACGGCTGCGCCGGCGGGGGCGGCGGGGCCGGGGGCAATTCGGGAGGCAACGAGGCGCGCATCGAGACCCACCTGGCACTCAGAGAATCATCAGCGGTATTGACGCCCGCGAGCGATCAGCGCCGGGAGGGGGCTTCCATCACCTGGTACCGCGCGATGCGGTCCACGCGGAAAGTGCGCTCCCCCTCGCGGAGCCGGCACCAGGCCGTGAGGAAGGCGCGCCGGCCCGCGCCGGTGAAGAAAAGCGGTTCGATGACGCGGAGCGAGCGTCGGCCGTTCTGGTCGACGTAGACGACCTCGACCGGCAGCCGCTCTCGAATGGCGCGGGCCATCTTCTCGAACCCCGCGGGCGGCTGGGCGTCGTGGGCCGGCGCCCACTCGAACAGGCGGGCCGCGCCGGCGAGCCGGAGGAGATCGCCACGGCGCAGCAGCGCCGGGTGGGTGGCGGCCAGGCGTCGCACGATTCCCGCCACCAGGGTGGCGTCAGGCAAGGCGCGGTGCGCCTGCCGGGCGGCGACGCCCAGGCTTCGCGCGACCTTCTCCAGCGAGTAGCCGGACAGGGAGAGCAGCGCGTGGGAGAGTTTAAGCGTGTCGATGATCAGGTTGGGCGGCTCGGCCACGCCGGACTTGCGGAGTTCGACGGCGAGGAACGAGGCGTCGAAGCCGGCGTTGTGCGCGACCAGGATCGCGTCCGGCCCGCAGAACGTCAGGAAGCGGTTCACCACCTCGGGCGCGGCCGGCGCGCCGCGCACCATGGCGTCGGTGATGCTATGGATGGAAATCACGTCGGGCGGGATCGGCCGACCGGGATCGATCAGTTCCGCGAACGAGATCGTGGAATCCGAGCCGAGCGAGAAACGCACCGCGGCCAGTTCGACCAGCCGGGCGAAGGGGGGAACCAGCCCCGTCGTCTCCACGTCGAAGGCGACGAAGGTCGCGCGCCGCGGGTCGTCACGCGGGAACGGCGCGGCATCCGCGCCGGTCAAGAAGTTCACTTCAGGCTGCGTCATCGCGCCCCATCCCGCCACGCCGCGCCGCGCCACGCTTCGCCCTTCACGCTCCCGCCCCGCGTCCGGCCGGGCCGCCCCAAGAAAGGACAAAGCCCGCGCTCGAGAGCACGGGCTTCGCCGATGACATCCCCCCGCGCGTGCCGGTGGCTGCGTTTCCCAAGGAACCCAACTGTAAGGTGGGCGCCGCCCGGCCGCCGGCACGGCGCTGAACATCAGTCGGCGCCGTTCGAGCGCGGCCCTGGAGCGTGGTCCCCTGTTGAGTCCGTATCGGCTCCGGGAAAGTTTGTGCCTGTCGAACACCGCAGAGGGCAGGTCGCGTTGT
Source organism: Planctomycetota bacterium (assembly GCA_016209585.1). GTDB lineage: Bacteria > Planctomycetota > UBA8742 > JACQVU01 > JACQVU01 > JACQVU01. The sequence continues at coordinate 3,526 of JACQVU010000002.1, read as the reverse complement.
CAAAGTTCCCGCCGCCAGTATACCACCCGCCCCGGTTCGGAAAAGCGCAATCACCAGGTCTCCACCGCCGCCCGGTAGAGCAGCGCCCCGGAAAGCAGGTAGACAAGGGCCGCGGCCCCAATGACGCCGTAGTACGCGGCCACGTCACCGAAGGCCGGCGGCGGACCGGCGGCCAGCAGGCGGTCCGTGGCCCGCACCGCGACGTGCAGGATCGGCAGCAGCAGCGGAAAGAACAGCAACGGGGTGATCAACTCCCGCGCCCGCGTCCGCGCCGTGATGGAAGCCGACAGCGTGCCCACCGCCGCCTGCGTCGCGGCCATCAGCGCCACCAGGGCGGCGAGCGGCGGGAAGCGCTCGAACACGGCGTCCACGGAAAGCAGAAGGCCCAGAAAGGGCAGCGACGCGATCTGCACCCCCGACAGGAACAGCGTGGCCGCCGCCCACTTCCCCACGTAGACCGCCGGGCCGGGCGCGGCCGTGAGCATGATCGCCGCGCCCACTTCGTTCTCCCGGTCCAGCATCACGGCGCGGGAGAGACCGATGCTGCCGGAGAAAAGGAACGTGACCCACATGGCCGCCGACGCGAAGCCGCCCGGATCCCGGCCGAACCCGTGCGCCACCGCCCCCGCGACGAAGATCACCAGCACGCTGAACACCAGCATGGCCGCCACCGTCTCACGGCCGCGGACCTCCGCCAGCAGGTCGCGCCGAAAGACGGCGGCGGCGGCCGCGAACCAGCGCGCGCCGCTCATGGGGCGCCTTCCGCGGCGCGCTCCAGCGCGGCCTCGAAGAGGCGGCGCTCGGCCCGCGCATGGCCGGCCACGATCCGCCCGCCGGCGAGCAGCACCGCCCGGTCGGCGGCGGACCAGGCGGCCTCGACGTCGTGCGTCGCCAGGAGCACGGCCGCGCCGCCGGAGCGCGCCTCGGCCAGCAGCGCCAGCAGGAAGTCCCGCCCGGCGCGATCCACGGCGGTGAACGGTTCGTCAAGCAGCAGCAGCCGCGGCCGCTTGAGACAGACGCGCGCGAGCGCCAGGCGTTGCGCCATTCCCCGCGAGAAGCCACGCACGGGGTCGGTCGCGCGGGAGGCCAGCCCGGCCCGGGCGATGAGGTCGTTCACCCGCCGGCGCGCGTCGGCCAGGCCGTCGAGCCGCGCGAACAACATGAGGTTCTCCCGGGCCGTGAGCGCGTCCTGGAGCATGGGGGCGTGGCCCAGAAAACCAAGCGCCGCGCGGGCCGCCGAACGCTCCATCACGGCGTCGGCGCCGCACACCCGCGCCGCGCCCCCGTCCGGCCGCAGCAGCGTGGCCGCGACGCGCAGCAGCGTGCTCTTGCCCGCGCCGTTGGCGCCGAACAGCGCCACCGTCTCCCCCGGCGCCACGGCCAGATCGACGCCGCGCAGGACCAGGCGGCGCGCGAAGCCCTTCCTGACCTGTGACAGCAGCAGCGCGGGAACGGGAGGCGTTGAGGCGGTCAATCCAGAGTGCGCAACTCGCGCTCGATCCGCTCCGCCTCGGCGGGGGCGGCGGCTGGTTCATCAACTTGTACTCCGGGGCCGGTCTCCGGCGTGGCCCGCCGCCAGCGCCGCCACAACATGACGAGGGCCCCGCCGGCCAAGGCCAGGAGGAGCGGGACAGCGAGAAACGGAATCCACCCGGCGCCCTCCGGGGGCGGCGCGGCGAGGATGGCGCGGCCCAGGAAGTCCGGCGCCGCCATGCGGTCACGAATCCACGCGTCCACGGCGCGGGCGCGCGTCGTGTCCCAGACGGAATAGAGGAAGAGGCGGTGGCTCGCCGGGTCCGCCACGCCCGTCGCCCGCGCGCGGGCGACGCCCTTGCGCGGCAAGCCCAGCAGGTCGGCGTCCGGCGCGAGCCGCACCGAGATCGCGCCGGCGCGATCGTCCACGATCGTCGCCCCAGCGCAGCCGGTCCCCGCGTACCCGCCGTTGAGCGTCACCAGCGCGGCGGCCAAGGCATCCGCGCGCGCCTCCAGCGCGGCGGCGGCGTCCGGTGGTTGATTCTGCCGCGCCGCGGCGCCGACGTACAACGCCAGCGCCTCGCGCAGCGTGGCGGGAAACCCCTCTGGCGGCTCGACCGGTCCGCCACCGGCGGTTCCCGCCCCGTCCTCCGCCACCGCCGGCGTGGCCGGCACGGGAGCGGCCGACGAAGCGCCGCGCGAGCCGCCGCGGACGATCTCAATGAACCGCACCTGCGGCTCGCGGCAGCGGTCGGCGCAGGCGGCCAGCGTCTTGCGCGCTTTCCGGCAATTGGGGCAGGCGCACCAGAGTTCGCGCAGCAGCCAGTCGTCTGTGGTGGGAACCGCCAACGACTCCGAGTCTGCCCCGCTCGATCGCGCCGGGGACGCTGCCCCGGTGGGCGCGGGGTCGCTCTCCCCGCCGGCCATCGACGCCGCCAGGAGGAGAGCGGCGACCATCAAGAGCGCGGCACGAAACCGGGGCCACGCCGACCACGAGCGCGGGCGCGGCGGCTTCACGGCTGGAGGGCGCGCCCGTTCTGGTCGACCTGGCTCTTCCGCACCGGGTCGTAACGGGATTCGCATTTCACGGTGATGGTGTGCGCGCGGAAGAGGCCGGCGGCGCGGTCGTAGGAGCCGACCAGGTGCACCCGCTTGAAGCCGCGGTCTTCGTCGCGCGTGCGCCAGAGGTTCTGAGGAATTTCCTGCGTGAGCACCAGCACGCGCATCACCGGGGCGTCGGGTTTCGGGCGGCGGGTCTCCACGTCCATCTGGCCGTCGGTGGTGAGATCGAACATCAAGCGCCCCTGCTCGTCACGCGCGTACGGCTCCACCGGCAGGCCATCCACCTGGATCTCTGGCGGGTGCTCCCGCGCTGAAAGGATCTGCGCCACCTCCATGCGCGGCACCTGGCCGTGGCGGATCGCCAGGGCCAACAGCGCCACCACGCCCGCGCCGAGGATCAGCGCCGGGATCACGTAGAGCAAGCGCCGCCCGGCATGGCGGCGCGGAGGAGCCGAGGGGGAGAAGGCGTCCATTCCGGTCGTTTCCTGGCCAGGGGATCCGCCCTCAACCGGGAGCGGAGAGGTCTATCCGCACCGGGCCGCCGTGCGGGGTCGTCGTCGGTCCGTTGTACCGCCGAACCACCAGCCCCCAGACGACGGCCCAGAGAAGCGCGAAAACCCCGGCTGCGGCGAGCACGGCGCGCAGCCAATCGCGGTCCATCGCCGCGCGGGCTTCACCGTCCGCGAGCGGGGTGACGCTGGCGCGCGGTCCCGCGCTCCCGCCCACCGCTCCCGGCGCTTCCCGGACCTCGCGCGGCTTGACCTCCGTGCGCGCTGGCATGCCGCCCGTCGTGTGTGGCTCCACGCTCATAGATGAGAAGCGCGACTCATGCGCCGCTGAACAGGTCCCGCCACGAGTTCGCGCGCAACACCTTGCGCGCCAGCAGCCGCAGGCGGCGGTGATCGTCAATGGCGTTCAGCGCCCGGCGTACGCCGGCGGCGGGCTTCCCCAGGCGCTCTTCGCCGAGCGTCAGCACCATCTCGCGCGCCTC
>JACQVU010000049.1 GCA_016209585.1 Planctomycetota bacterium | reverse complement strand
GCACCGTCTCCGTCAGGCCCGGCAGCGGCGTGATCAGGATCATCCCGGTCTCGGTCTGCCACCAGGTATCCACGATGGGGCAGCGCCCGCCGCCGATGCGGGCGTGGTACCAGATCCAGGCTTCGGGGTTGATCGGTTCGCCGACCGAGCCGAGCAGGCGCAGGCTGGCCAGGTTGTGCGCCGCCGGGTGCTCATCGCCCCACTTCATGAACGCGCGGATGGCGGTGGGCGCGGTATAGAAGACGGTGACGCGGTACTTCTCGATCAGCTCCCAGAAGCGGTCCGGCCGCGGCCAGTCGGGCGCGCCCTCGTACATCACCTGCGTGGCGGCGTGCGCCATGGGACCGAACACGATGTAGGAATGGCCCGTCACCCAGCCGATGTCGGCCGTGCACCAGTAGATGTCGCGATCGGGCTTCAGATCGAACACGTAATTCGTGGTGGCGTAGACGCCCACCAGGTAGCCGCCCGTGGTGTGGAAGATGCCCTTGGGCTTCCCCGTGGTGCCCGAGGTGTAGAGGATGAACAGCGGGTCCTCCGCGTCCATCTCTTCCGCCCGGCAGGTGTCATATTGCCGGTCCACCACGGCCGACCACTCCACGTCGCGGGGGCCGCCCTTCGCGGCCGTGGCCACCCCCTTGCCCCGCCGCCAGACCAGCACCTTCTCCACCGTGGGGCAACCGGCCACGGCCTCGTCGACCACGGCCTTGAGGTCCAGCACCTTGCCGCGGCGCCAGCAGCCGTCGGCGCAGATCACCAGGCGGGCCTTCTGGTCGTTGATGCGCTCCTTGAGCGCGTTCGCCGAGAACCCCCCGAACACCACCGAGAAGACCGCGCCGATCCGCGCGCAGGCCAGCAGGGTCATCGCCAGTTCCGGCACCATCGGCATGTAGACGGCCACGCGGTCCCCGCGCCCCACCCCCAGTTCCCGCAGCGCGTTGCCCAGGCGGCTGGCGCCGGCCAGCATGTCGGCGTAGGTGAGCACGCGGGCGTCGCCCGGCTCGCCCTCCCAGTAGAGCGCCACCCGGCCGCCCAGCCCGGCCCGCACGTGGCGATCGAGACACTGCGCCGAGGCGTTGATCTTTCCCCCCGCGAACCACTTGGCGACGGGCGCCCGCCATTCCAACACCTTGTCCCACCGGCGCGACCACGAAAGCCGCTCGGCCCACGAGGCCCACCAGGCTTCGGGGTCGCGCGCCGCGCGCTCGTACACACCGGGGTCGGAACAGTTCGCCCGCTCGACGAACGCCGGCGGCGGCGAGAACGTCCGGTTCTCTTTCAGCAGCGCTTCAATGGTTTGTGCCGGGGCAGCCATGCGGCTGGGAGTGGAATGAGAGAAGAAGATCGCGGTCCACCGGGTCCAGGAGGCGAACCCGGCCCGCGTCTTCGCCGGATTGTAGACCTGCCCCGACTCTCCGGCAAAGGAAAGCCCCGCGGCGCGGCGGGAGCGTGTCGGACGTGCGCTCGTGGGGAGGGCGCGGCGCCGGCGAACGCCGGTTGCCCCACTCCCCGCGTTTTGGGTAGGCTGGCGCGGGGTGGTCTGGAAACCGGAGGGACGGCGACGATGAGCGACTTCTGGGCGGAGCGGCGGGTGACGCTGACGGGAGGCGCGGGCTTCCTGGGGTCGGTGATCGCGCGCCAGTTGAAGGCGCGCGGCTGCCGGGAGGTGTTCGTGCCGCGTTCGGCGCAGTACGACCTGCGGCGGGAGGGCGACGTGGCGCGGCTCTACCGCGAGGCGCGGCCTGATCTGGTGATCCACCTGGCGGCCAGCGTGGGGGGCATCGGCATCAACCGGGAGCACCCCGGAAAGTTTTTCTACGACAATCTGATGATGGGGGTGCTGCTGATCGAGCAGGCGCGGCTGTGCGGCCTGAAGAAGTTCGTGGCGCTGGGCACGGTGTGCGCCTACCCGAAGTTCACCCCCGTGCCGTTCCGCGAGGACGACCTCTGGATGGGCTATCCCGAGGAGACCAACGCCCCCTACGGCCTGGCGAAGAAGATGCTGCTGGTGCAACTCCAGGCCTACCGGCAGGAGTATGGTTTCAACGGCATCTACCTGCTGCCGGTGAACCTGTACGGTCCGGGCGACAACTTCGACCCGCGGTCGTCGCACGTCATTCCCGCGCTGATCCGCAAGATCGTCGACGCCAAGAACCGGGGCGAGCCGGAGGTGGAGGTGTGGGGCGACGGCTCGGCCTCCCGCGAGTTCCTGTACGTCGACGACGCCGCGGAGGGCATCTGCCTCGCGGCCGAACGGTACAGCGGGCCGGACCCCGTCAACCTGGGCGTCGGCGGGGAGATCACCATCCGGGCGCTGGTGGAGATGCTGTGCGAACTCATCGGCTACCAGGGGCGCGTCTCGTGGGACGCCAGCAAGCCCAACGGCCAGCCGCGGCGCGGGCTGGACACGAGCCGGGCGCGGGAGCGGTTCGGGTTCACGGCGCGCATGCCCTTCCGCGACGGTCTGATGAAGACCATCGACTGGTGGCTGAGCCGGGGGAAGTAGCGGCTCCGGCGCGTTCGTAGTTCCGCCGTGAGGCGGTCTGGGCGGACGGACGCCCTCACGGGCGCACTACGAACGACGCCCTCACGGGCGCACTGCGAACGACGCGCGGCGATCAGGAGGTCGCCTCGACCAGCGTCAGCGCGACGCCGATTCCCCCGGGATCGATGCCGACGCGGTATTCCCCGCACTTCAAAAGGGGCAACGCCAGCGGCTGGCCGGCGCTGAACAGCCCGGCGCCTAACTTGACGGCCTTGCGGGAAGGCGCGGCTGGGCGAGCGCCAGCCGCGCGCGCGGCCGGGGTTCCGGGGCGGCCGCGGCTGGCCGGCGCCGCGGAGAGGACCGCCTCGAACACCTTGCCGCGCGCTGGAGAAGAGAGCACGAGCCGCGCGCCCGCGCCGGCCGATTCCAGCGTCAGATCGATGGCCGCGACGGCGCCTTCCGCGAGCCGCAGGCGCACCTGACGGCCGAAGGTCGGCCCCACGGCTTCCAATCCCGGATGGGCGCGAACCAGCGTGAGGGATCGATCCCGCGGCGAGACGGCGATCTCCAGCGCGAGCAGCGCCGGGGCGGGAGGGGCCGAGGGGCTGTCGTTCACCAGCGCCTCCACGTGGCGCGCGCCGGTCCGCTGGTGCGGCACGGGAGGCCAGGAGACGCGCGCCGCCACCCACGCCACCGCCGCGCAGTTGACGGCGAGGCGGCGGTAGCAGGGGTCCGCCGCGGCGCGTCGTTCCAGGCGGGTCTCGGATTCGGGCGAAAGGAGACCGGCGAGCCAGTCGGCGAAGAACTCCGGCGTGTCGTCGCCGACGTCGGCGAGCGAGAGGGGGGTTTCGGGCCAGCCGTCGAGATCCAGGTTGGCCGCGGCGCCGGGGCGATCCCCGGCTTTCGCCGCGGGGCGCGTGCCGGCGCAGGCGCCGACGCCACCGCGCGCGACGGCCGCCCGGTCGAGCATCTCCCGCGCGCGTTGCTCGCTGATGCGCAGCAGCGAGGCGATGGCGGCGGCGTCGGGCG
>JACQVU010000059.1 GCA_016209585.1 Planctomycetota bacterium | reverse complement strand
CCGCCGCGCGCTCGCCGCCCCACCCCCGTGCCGCGCCAACCGCCCACGCCCCGCGCCGACACCTCCGCCACCGCGTGGGAAACTCAAGATCATAGTGAAACGTCCACGGGGATCAACCCCATTTTCCGACGGGCCGGCGGATCGGCCGTCGGCGGGGAAAAGGGGGACGGTTTTCCAGCGACGCGCCGCCGGTGTCGGCCGGTACACTGCTCCCGTGGAGATCCCCCGCTGGCGCGCGGGTTCTCCGCGCACCGCGCCATGCGCTCCCTTTCGCAGCCCGACGCCCTCGACGCCTTGTTCGCGCACCGCCCCGTCGCCGACGGACTCGCGGCGGTCGACGCCCTCGCCGAGGAGTGTGTCGCCGACGCCCGCCGCATCTGCGAAACGCCGGCGCCGCCGTTCCAGGAAGCGGAGCGTGGCCGCCTCTTCGCCGGAATGCTCGCCGCGGCGCGCGCCGGCCGCCCGGAGACCGACGAGGCCGGCAACGTTTTCCTCCGCCTCCCCGGCGACGCCGACCGGCCGCCGGTGGTGGTGGCGGCGCACCTTGACACCGTCTTCGCCGCCGGCACCGACGTGACCACCCGCCGCGAGGCCGGCCGGGTTTTCGGGCCAGGCATCGGCGACAACGCCCTGGGCTGCGCGGCCGTGATCGCCCTGGCGCGCCTCTTCCGGCGGCACCCCGCGCGGGGGCGCGCCCCGCTGCTGCTGGGCGCTGACGTGGGGGAGGAAGAGCGCGGCAACCTGCGCGGCATGCGCGCGCTGCTGGAGCGCCTGTCGCACCGCGTGGGCGAACTCTTCGCCGTCGAAGGCGTCGGCCTGGGGCGCATCGTGAACGAGGGAGTCGGCTCCTGTCGCTTCGAGGTGGAGATCGCCCTGGACGCGGACCGCCACGCGGAAGGGTCGCACTCGTTCGGGAACTTCGGCGCGCCCAGCGCCATTCACCTCATGGCGCCGTTGCTGGCGCGCGCGGCCGCGCTGCGGGCGCCGGCCCGCCCGCGCACCACCTTCAACGTCGGCGCCGTCAGCGGCGGCGGCGGGCTGACCACCATCGCCTCCCGCGCCGCCTTCGCCATTGACCTGCGTTCAGTCAGCGGCCGGAGCCTGGCGCGGCTGGAGCGCTCGTTTCTGCGAGCGGTCAGCCTGCACGGCGGGCGCAGCGGGCTGCGGCCGCACGAATTAATTGTGCGGGAGATCGGCCGCCGGCCGGCCGGGCGCACGCCGCCGAGCCTGGCGATCGTCAAACGGGCCGGCCGGATCTACGATCGCCTCGGCCGCAAGTGGTGGCTGAAGGTCTCCAGCACCGACGCCAACCTGGCGATGGCGCGCGGCATTCCCGCCATCTGCCTGGGCGTGACGCTGGGCGGGAACGGCCACAACCCCGGCGAGTACATCGAAACCGCGCCGGTGGCGGAGGGTCTCCGGGCGCTCTACCTCAACGTCGCCGGAGCGGCGTTGGGCTTGGGCGGCGAGTAGATCGCCGCGCTCACCACCGCGGGCGCGGGAGCGCGCGGCGGAACCGCTACCGCTACCGGCGGTTGCCGCGGTCGTCGTCGCCGCGGTCGTAGGGATTGCCGCGAGAATTGCCGCGGCGCGGGTAGCGGCCGCCACCCCCGCCGTAATGGCGCCGCGATCCGCCGTAGCCGCCGCCCTGGCCCTGGTAACTGTCGAAGTTCTTGCCGCGCTCCGGGATGACGCGGCCGGAGCCGGTGTACTCGTGGGGGGCGGGGCGTGAGGCGTCGAACTGCGGCTGCGCGCGCCACGCCGGCTCCTCGTCGAGGCGGTTGCCGCGGTTGTCGTCGTCCTCCGTCGGCGGTTCGGCCGGAGGCGTCGGGGCGGCGGATTCGTCGGCGTTCTCGCGGCCTTCGCGGGGGGCGTCCGGTTCGCGAGGTCCGGCGTCGCGGTCACGGTCGCGGCCGTCGCGGCGGTGGCCGGAACGGTCGCCGCGCTCGCGGTCGCGCGGGGGCCGGCCGTCGCCGTCCATGCGGGGCCCGGTGTCGCCGAAGATGATCTCTTCGTTCAGCGCGTAGTACTGGGTGGCGGCGCGGATGAGTTGCTCCGACGTGCTTTCGGGGAAGGAGCTCACCTCCACGCGGACGCCGCGGGACTTGACCAGGTAGATGAGGTCGGTGAAGTCGCCGTCGCCGGAGACGAGGTGGATGACGTCGACGCGGTCGGCCAGCGTGATGGCGTCGAGCGCCAGGCCCACGTCCCAGTTGCCCTTGCGGGAGCCGTCGGGCATTTCGGCGGCCTCCTTGATCTTCAGTTCGAAGCCCACGGCCTTGAGCAACTCGAAGAAGGCCTCCTGCCCCGAACCGGGACGCGACACGATGTACGCGATGGCCCGCACCAGGCCGCGCCGGCGCAGCGTGTGGTTGAACAACCGCTGGTAGGCGACCCGGCCGCCGTACAGGTTCTTGGCGGCGTAGTACATGTTCTGCACGTCGACCAGCACCGCCACCCGCTGCGCCGGGGAGACGCCGTTGCGCGGGCGCGACGCCATGTCGTCGGCCTCCGGCGCGGCGAGCGCGCCCCCCCCCGCCGCGGCGTCAGGGGCAGGGGCCGCGCCCACTCCCGCGCCCGCGCCGACCGATTCCGGGGCCGCGGGCGGCGCGGCCTTCAGACGTTCGACTTCCGCCTGCAGGGCCTCAACGCGGGCCTTGGCGGCGGCGACTTCCTCAGCCACGCGGCCGTTCTCGGAAGCGTGGGCGGCGCCCTTTTCGCGCTCCTGCTCCAGGTTCCCTTCCAGCGCCTTGATCCGTTCGTTCGCCTGCTGCAGTTCAGATTCCAGGTCGGCCTTGGTCTTGTTGCTCATGCGTGTGTGGAAATGGCCAGCGGAATGAAAAAACGGGCTTCCGATACGTCTCGACAAGCCCCGGTCCCTTTGAATGGTGCGCCCGGATCGACCTTCTCGAAACCCGAAGTCCTGGAACCTGCGCGCCCCCGCCCCGGCCGTGGATATTCAAGCCGTCGGGCGGAAGACCGATGCCAAGGCTTCGATAGTCAGCGGCGTGCGGTCACCCGCGCTTCGCATACGCCCTTCGTACACCGTCGGGAGAAACGCACGCTACTCTTACGCTACCACCACGGGGCGGCCCGGCGCAACTCTTTTTCGGTTTTTCTTGGCCCGCGATCACCCCGTCCGCGAGCGTTGCAACACCTGCGCCAGCCGGTCGGGGTAGTTGGTGAAGATGCCGCTCACGCCCAACGCGATGGCGCGGCGCATCTCATCGGGTTCGTTCACCGTGTAGACGTTCACCGGAACGCGCCACCGGCGAGCCTTCTCGGCCAGTGACGGGGTCAACTCCGACAACGCGCAGCAGAACTGGTCCGCCGGCGCCGCGGCCACGATCTCCTGCAGCGGCCGCGGATCGTTCTCCCCCACGTGCAACACCGCCACCGGGATGGCGCCGTCGAGCCGCCGGACGCGCCGCACGGCGACGTGGTTGAACGACGACACCAGCACGTGCGCCCGCATCCCGCAGCGGCGCAGCAACCCCACCACCTTGCTCTCGACGCCGCCATACTCGCGCGTGGGGTGCACGGCCTCGGTCTTGATCTCGATGTTCAACGCCACCCGCCCCCGCGCCCAGACCAGCACCTCCCGCAGCGTGGGGATCGGCTCGCCGGCGAAGCGGGCGCTGAACCAGCCGCCGGCGTCCAGCGCCTTCAGTTCCTCCAGCGTGTGGTCCGCCACCCGACCATGCCCGGTGGTGGTGCGCTCCAGCGCGGCATCGTGGATCACCACCACGTGGCCGTCGCGCGAGACCTGCACGTCCAGCTCAATCATCGGCGCGCCCATCCGCGTGGCCAGCCCGAACGCGGCCACCGTGTTCTCCGGCGCGTGCCCCGAGGCTCCCCGGTGGCCAATGTTCAACACCGCGTGCCGGTAGTCGCGGTCAAACAGCACCAGCACCGGCCGCCGCGCCACCTTGGGCGCCGGCGCGGGCGCAGCCACCGCGACCGGCGGGGAGGTCCGGCCCGGGCGACTCCCCCCGGCCCCCCCCCGGCCGGAGATCGCCTTGGCCCGCGCGCCGGCCGCCGGCGTCGAACCGTGGCGCGCCCGATTGTCCGCCTGCTTCCGGCGGCGCTCGTTCTTCACGACGCTGCTCCCCCTCGATTACAATGGCCCCACGGCTCCACCGCGCCCACGGGATCACCGATCCCCCCGGCCGACGCGGCGCCGCCGGCGGCTGGAACGGCATGATACGCATCCTCCTCACGGGCGCGCGCGGACAACTCGCGCAGGACGTGGCCGCCGTTTTCCAGGCCAAGGCGCGCGCGGAGGTTCACCCGCGGACCCACGAGGAACTGGACGTCACCGACGGCGCCGCCGTTCGCCAGGCGCTGGTGGAGACGCGGGCGACCCACCTGGTGAACACCGCCGCCTTCCACAAAGTAGACCTGTGCGAAGACGAGGGCGCCAGCGCTTTCCGCGTGAACGCCCTCGGCGCGCAGACGCTGGCACTCGCTTGTCGCGATTCCGACGCCGTGCTGGTCCATTTCTCCACCGACTACGTCTTCGGCCGGACGACCGACGGCCCGTTCACCGAAGAGTCCCGCCCCGGCCCGGTCAACCTCTACGGCGCGTCCAAACTGGCTGGAGAGTACCTTATTTCACAGAACTGGGCAAAACACTTCGTGTTGCGCGCCTGCGGACTTTACGGCCGCGCCGGCGCCAGCGGCAAGGGCGGGAACTTCGTCCAGACCATGCTGCGGCTGGCGCGCGATGGCAAGCCCATCCGCGTGGTCGATGACCAGGTGCTCACGCCCACATCCACCCGCGAGGTGGCGCGCCTGTTGCCGGAGTTGCTGCGCGCCGACGCCTACGGCCTCTACCATTTCACGGCTGAGGGGCAGTGCTCGTGGTACGAGTTCGCGCGCGCCATCTTCAACCTGGCCGGCCTCCGGCCGGAGATCTCCCCGGTGGCTTCGACCGAATTCCCCACCCGCGCCCGCCGGCCCGCCTACTCCGTCCTGGAGAACGCCGGCCTCAAACGGCTGGGCATCTGTCGCTTCCGGCACTGGCGGGAGTGCCTGGCGGAGTATCTTCGGGGCGGATCACCCGTGGGGGAATCGAAGGGAGCGTGATCGCATGAGGGATGACGAAAAGGGGGCGCTCGTGACCGCCGCCGAACTGGCGGGGGGCGTGCTGCTGGGCCATCTGTTCGGCTACCAGGGCCGCGACGAGAGCCTCTACCTCGCCGTGTCGAAGAGCGGCAGCCTGGCCGACGTGGAGGTGATCCGGGTGCACATCAACGACGCGCGCGACGGGATCGCCCTGTCGGTGACGCCGGCGCGGGAGCGGGAGGGGGTCCTGACGCGCATGATCGAAATGAACGAGCGGACGCGGGCATGAAGAAAGTGCTCATCGCCAACCGCGGCGAGATCGCCGTCCGCGTCATCCGCGCCTGCCGGGAGCGCGGCCTGCTGACCGCCGCCGTCTTCTCGACCCCCGACCGCCAGGCGCTCCACGTGCAACTGGCCGACGAGGCCTTTCACGTCGGCCCCGCGCCGGCTGCGGAGTCTTACCTGCACGTCGATCGCCTCCTGGCCGCCGCGCGGCAGGCCGGCGCCGACGCGGTCCATCCGGGGTATGGGTTTCTCTCGGAGAACGCCGCCTTCGCGCGCCGCGTCACGGAAGCGGGGTTGACCTTCATCGGCCCGTCGGCCGACACCATCGCCCGCATGGGCGACAAGACCAGCGCCCGCGCCCTGATGCGCGAGGCCGGGGTGCCGGTGACGCCGGGCGCGCTCATCGAGGGGCTTTCCCCCCCCGACCTGCTCGCGGCGGCTGAGGGCCTCGGGTTCCCACTGCTCGTCAAAGCCGCCGCGGGAGGCGGGGGCAAGGGCATGCGGCTGGTCCGGGACGCGGCCCAACTGGCGGAGGCGACGGCCGGCGCGGCCTCCGAGGCGGCCCAGGCGTTCGGCGACGGGCGGGTCTACCTGGAGAAGTACCTTTCGCGCCCGCGCCACGTCGAGGTGCAGGTCTTCGGCGACGCCCACGGCAACCACGTGCATCTCTTCGAGCGCGAGTGCTCGCTCCAGCGTCGCCACCAGAAGGTGGTGGAGGAATCGCCCTCGCCCGCGCTGGACGAGCCGTTGCGCGACCGCATGTGCGAGACCGCCGTCGAGGCCGCGCGGGCGGCGGACTACGTCGGGGCCGGCACCGTCGAGTTCCTCCTTTCGCCTGAGGGGACGTTCTACTTCCTGGAAATGAACACCCGTTGGCAGGTGGAGCATCCGGTGACGGAGATGATCACCGGCCGCGACCTGGTGCAGTGGCAACTGGGCGTCGCCGCCGGGGAGGAACTGCCGCCGCAGGAGGAGATCACGGCGCGCGGCCACGCCATCGAGTGCCGCATCTACGCCGAAGACCCGGAGAAGGGCTTTCTGCCCGCGGTGGGCGAGGTGCTGGCGCTGGAGGAGCCGGAATCGCCGGGGGTGCGGGTGGACTCCTCGCTGTACGCCGGCATGGCGGTGACCGCGCATTACGATCCGTTGCTCGCCAAGTTGATCGTGTGCGCCGCCGGGCGCGAGGGCGCCACGACGCGCATGCTGCACGCGCTCTCCCGGTACACGCTGCTGGGCGTGACCAGCAACATCGACTGGCTGGCGGCGGTGCTCCGCCACGGCGACTTCGCGGCCGGCGACTTCCATACCGGCTGGATCGAAGAGAAAATGTCGCGCTGGCGCGGCGACCAGAACCCGCCGGGGGAGGAGGAGCTGGCGGCGCTGGCGGTGCTGGCCTCGAGGGGCGAGGG
>JACQVU010000055.1 GCA_016209585.1 Planctomycetota bacterium | reverse complement strand
GGCTATTCAGGGGGATCCCAATGTCGATATAGTTCCCTTCGACGCCAACCTGTGGGACCGCGCCATCACGCTCTATCGGAGCCGCCCGGACAAAGCCTGGTCGCTGACCGATTGCACCTCATTCACCATCATGGGCGAGCGTGGCATTCACGCCGCGCTCACGGCGGATCGACATTTCGTGCAAGCCGGCTTCGTCGCGCTTCTGGACGCGCGCACGGAACCTTCTTGAACCGGATCGGCGAAGGTGCCGGCGGCGGCCCCGAACCCTGGCGCGACCGCTGCCTCTTCTGGGGCGGCGGCGCCACCGCCCTCGCCGACGGGGCGCACTACATCCCGCCGTAGAGAGGGCAAAAGAACTTGAATATCTTGCTGTCCTTGTCAAGACTACGTCCATGAGCGCTGGGCCCGATACGCTTGGGGGAATTGTGATGAGCCGGGCGATAGAATCGCTCGCGGGGCAAATCGAGCAGCTCCCGATCCATGAACGGATGTCGCTCCTGGAACGGGTTCTCCGTGACATCCGCGCGGAGATGGAGATTCAAGGCGAATTCAGGGCCTGGGATGAACTGAGCGACGCGGCCCTGGCCGACTTCGAGGGCTCGCTATGACGCTCGCCGTTTCACAAGGCGACACGGTTTGGATTTCGTTCCCGCCTCAGAGCGGCGCGGAGCAGGCCGGCCGCCGCCCGGGTCTCGTTGTCCAAGCCGATACGGCGGGGCACATTCCAACGGTGCTCGTAGTTCCCATTACATCGAACCAGCGCGCCTTGAGATTCCCGGGAACGCTGGCGGTCCCTCCGACTTCGGAGAACGGGCTCACGTCGCCGTCCGTCCTGTTGGTTTTCCAAACTTCGCGCCATCGACCGCAAGCGCATCGAACGACATGCGGGCAAGATAGACGGCGCCACGCTTTCCGCGGTGCTTGATCTTGTGGATCAGTTGCTGGGGCGCCACCGGTCATGATCGACTTGGTCGTTCCCCCAAATAGGGGGCGCCTTCCTCTGGACCGGCGGCGGCCCCGAACCCTGGCGCAGCCGTTGCCTCTTCCGGGGCGGCGGCGTTGGTAATTCCGCCGTCAGGCGCTCTTTTCCGGACGCCCTGACGGGCGCACTACAAACGCAACCCGTCGCTCACGCTCCGGGTTCCTGTTCGCCGACCCGTCGCCCGTACGAGGGCTGGAGCCGCCGCCGCGAGCGGCCGGTTCGCGACGCGCCCGTTCCCCCTTTCCACCCGCGCGTTTCTTGACCGGGGCGGCTGGGCGTCGTATAACAGGATCACGGCGCGCGGGTGAAAGAGGGGGGGGCGAGGGGGGCGCGGATGAGGCTGGTCATCCAGATTCCGTGCAAGGACGAGGCGCGTTCGCTGCCGGACGTGCTGGCGTCGATCCCCCGTCGGATACCGGGCGTGACGTCTATCGAAACGCTGGTGATCGACGACGGCTCGCGTGACGACACCGGGGAGGTGGGCCGGCGGCACGGCGCGACCCGGGTGGTGCGTCTGCCGGTGAATCGCGGCCTGGCGGCGGCCTTCCAGGCGGGGCTGCGCGAGGCGTTGCGGCTGGGCGCGGACGTGATCGTGAACACCGATGGCGACTGCCAGTACCGCGGCGAAGACATCGCAGCGTTGGTGGCGCCGGTGGTGGCGGGGAAGGCGTCCATCGTCATCGGAGCGCGGGACTTCGACGCCATCGGCGACTTCACGCCCCTGAAGCGGCGACTGTCGCGGATCGGCTCGCGGGTGGCCGGCCTCCTTTCCGGCGTGCGCGTGCCCGACGCCACCTCCGGCCTGCGCGCCTTCTCGCGCGACGCCGCGGCCCGCGTGGAACTGAGGTCCACCTTCACCCACACGCTGGAAACGCTCTTCATCGCCGCGCGGTGGAACCTGCCCGTGCGCCGTGTGCTGGTGGGCGTCAACCCGGCGCGGCGCCAGTCGCGGCTGGCGCCTTCCATGGCGCGGTACGTCTGGCGTCAGGGGTGGTCGCTGGCGCGGTTGTTCTTTTTCTACCGGCCGGCGGCGGCGTGCGGCGCGCTGAGCACGCTGCTGGTGACACTGGCGCTGGCCGTCGCGGCCGGGTGGCGGGCGCTGGGGTTGGCCGGCCCGCCGCAGTCAGCATCGCTGGCCCCGCCGGCCCTGCTGGTGGCGCCGCTGCTCACGCTGGCGGCGGCGAGCGCGCTGTGGGGTCTGACGGCGTGGGTGCTGGACCTGCGTCGCCGGCGGGAGGAGGTGAGCCGTTTCCTGCGCCGGTTCGCGGGCGGCGCGGGTGGGGCCGCGCGGCGGCCGGCGCTGTGTCGGCATCACGAGAGTCCCAGCACCATTCCCGCGTCGGCGGCTCTGCGTCGTTCGGGCCGCGCCGCGCGGCCGGACCGCGGGCGCGACACCCGCCGCGTGCGGGGGTAACCTCATCGGAACGTGGCCGACACCGTGGAGAAGATCATCGAGTGCCGTTCGACGGACGAAGCCCGGGTGCTATTCGGGCCGTTCGACAGCCACCTGAAGAAAATCCGCGACGCCTTCTCGGTGCGGGTGATGGCGCGCCAGGGCAAGTTGCGCATCGAGGGGGAGGAGCGTTCAGTCTCCAGCGCCTCGCTGGTGATGCTGGAACTGCTCAACCTGGCGCGCAAGTTCGGGCGGCTCCGCGGGCAAGACGTGGAAGAGGCGATCAGCGCGGCCAACGGCCACGATCATCCGGGAGATTCCGCGGCCTTGGACGGCGATCCCCTGGTGCGCGCCCGGCAGCACCCGGTGGCGGCGGCGCCGCGCACCGACGGCCAGCGCGCCTACGTGGGGCTGATGGCGGCGCACGACCTGGTTTTCGCCGTGGGGCCGGCCGGCACCGGCAAGACCTTTCTCGCGGTGGCCCAGGCGATTGAGGCGCTGCGCGAGGGGCGAGTGCGCAAGATCGTGCTCACCCGGCCAGCCGTCGAGGCCGGCGAACGGCTGGGCTTCCTGCCCGGTGACTTCCAGGCGAAGGTGAACCCCTACCTCCGTCCGCTGTACGACGCGCTGAACATCCAGATCACGCCGACGCAGATGCGCCGGTACGTCGACCTGGACGTGATTGAGATCGCGCCCCTGGCCTACATGCGCGGCCGCACGCTGGAGCACGCCTTCATCATCCTCGACGAGGGGCAGAACACCACTGCGGTGCAGATGAAGATGTTTCTCACGCGGCTCGGCCAGTCGTCGCGCGTGGTGGTCACCGGCGACATCACGCAGATCGACCTGGGGCGCAACGAAACCTCCGGCCTGGTCGAGGCCCTGGCCATTCTCCGCGACGTGCCCGGCATCGGTTTCGCGTTCCTCACCGAGCGCGACATCGTCCGCCACCCGCTGGTGGCGGAGATCGTGGCCGCCTACGGCCGCCGGGAGGCGCCGGCGGCCGCGCCTGCGCCGGTCTCGCCGCGGGCGCCGTGAGATGGGGAGAGAGGGAGATGGGGAGAGGGGGAGAGG
>JACQVU010000054.1 GCA_016209585.1 Planctomycetota bacterium | reverse complement strand
CCGCCATGTAGAATGGAGAGGGAGGCGGTCGGGCGAGCGGGGGCGGGGGTCGAGAAGGCGAGGCTCCGGCATGTTTTCCGTGTCGCCGGCGGCGCCAACGGGGCGGAGCGTCGCCGTTCTCGCGCTGCTGGCGGTCTCCGCCTGGGCGGCGGGGTGCGCGGTGGCCGTGCCCTTCCCGGCGTCGTTGCGGCGCGCGGGGGAGGCTGGGCGCGCGGGGGGCGAAACCGCCGTCGACCGCGCCGTGGCTGCCCTGATGGCGCAGGGGCGCGAACGGGCGCGGCGGGGCGAATGGGGTCGCGCGGCCGACGTTTTTGAGGCCGCCGCCGCCCACTCGGTCGGGGAGGCGGCGAGCGAGGCGTTGATGCAGGCCGGCCACGCGGCGCGGGCGGCGGGGGACCACGCGCGGGCGGCGCGGCTGTTCGGCGAAGCCGCGGCCCGGAAGCCGGAATTGGCGGCGGCGCACCACCATCTGGGTCTTTCGTGCGAGGCGTTGGGCCGCGTCGAGGAGGCTCGCGAGCATCTCGCCCGCGCTTGTCGCCTCGCGCCTCACCGCCCCTCCCTGCTCGCGGCCCATGCCCGCGTCGCGGCGGCCACCGGCCGCTTCCTTGAAGCCGAGGAATCGCTGGTCGCGGCGCTGCGGCTCGCGCCGGACAACGCCGGGCTGCTGCTGGCTCGCGGATCGCTGGCTGAGGCGCGCGGCCGCCTGGACGAGGCCGCCTCGTGGTACGAGCGCGCCGCCGGGCGCGATCCGCGGTCGGCGGAAGCGGCGCGCGCGCTGGCGCGCGTCTCCCTGGCGCGGGGCGACGCCGCCAAGGCGTTCGCCGTGCTGGAGCGCGCCGCGCCCGCCTCCGGCGACGCCGCGCTGCATGTGGACCTGGCGAGGGCCGCGCTGGTGCTGGGGCGCCCGGCTCTCGCCGGCGACGCTCTCTCCCGCGCCCTGGCCCTGGATCGCCGCTGTCGCGACGCCCTCCTCCTCCTGGGCGACCTGGCCCTTGGCCGCGGAGAGCCGGAGAGCGCCGCCGGCTTCTACCGCATGGCGGAGGCGCTGCCCCCAGCCGCGCCGCTGGCTGGCATGGACCGCGCGCTGTGGGAGGCGGGCGATGCCGCGCTGGCTCGCGGCGACGCCGATCGCGCCCGCCCGTTCTTCGCCGAGTTGCGCGAGCGCCGGCCGGCGTCGCCCGAAGCCGCCGTCGGCCTGGCCTCCACCGCCCGCGCGGCCGGCCGGCTGGACGAGGCCGAACATCTGCTGGCCGACGTGGCCGACCCGGCCGAGGGAGACGCCGCCTGGCGCGCACGGGAGGAGCGCGGCATGGCGCTGTTCGCGCGGCGCGGCTGGCGCGCGGCTGAAACCCACCTTCTCGCCGCCGTGCGGGGCAGCGCGGGCCGGGCGCGCGAGGCGCTGCCCGCGCTGGTTCGCTGCCGCATGGCGCTGGGCGACTGGCAAGAGGCGCTTGACGCGGTCCGGCTCTGGACCGCGCGCGAGAGCGGGCGCGACCCCGACGCCCTCCACGCGCTGTTCGTCTGTCTCTCGCGCTCCGGTGAGCCGCCGGCGCTCGACGAGATGCTGGCGGCGGAGGCGAAGTTCCCGGCTCATGAGGGGTTGCGGCTGCTGGCGGCGCGCGGCCTGGCCGAGGGGCGGCGTTACGGCGAGGCCTGCGCGCGGCTGGCGTCGTTTCCCGCCGAGACGCAAGAGGGGCGCGAGGCGGCCGATCTCCTTGACGATTTGAACAGCCGCGTGCTGCCGGCGCTGGTCGCCGGAGCGGCGGCGCGGGCCGACCTTGGCGACTGGCCGGGCGCGATGGAGAGCGCGGCGCTGGCGATGGCGATCACGCCGGACGGCCCGCGCGCCGGCGCGGCCCATTCGCTGCGCCTGGAGTCTCTGGCGCTGGCACGGCGGTGGAGCGAGTTCGACGAAGTGGCGCTCGCCGCCGCGTCGTCCGCCGCGCGGTTCCCCGACGAGAACGAGGGGCGATTCTGGGCCGAGTGCGTGAAGGCGCGCGCCGGCGACGAGGCCGCGCGGTCGGCCCTTCGCGCCCGCGCCGCGCGGCCAAGCCCGCCGCGTCCCTTCGCGCTGGCCGCCCACGTTCTGGCCGATGTGGCGCCGAAGACTCCGCCGCCGGCGCGCGCCGTGCTCTGGAACCGCTTCACCCGCGCGGCTGACATTCTTCCCGCCTACCGCTCCACGGCCGCAGTCGGCGCGGCGAGCGAGGGGCTTTTGGCGTTCGACTTCCTCCGCCTGGCGATGGCGGGAGTCGCGACCGGCCTGAGGCGGTGAGGAAGGCCAAAGGCGGGAATGGGTGCTGGCGTTGTTGGATAACTTTTTTGTCGTTTTTGCATATCTGAGCAAGGAGCGAGGGGAGATGGGCGGGAAGGCGGGAAGGTGGGAAGGCGGGAAGGTGGGGCATTCTTGTGGTCGGCAGGGAACGCGGACAAACTTTTTTGTCGCGGTTGCACATCGGAGCAAGGGACGAGGGGCGGGGGACGAGGGACGACAAGCGAGGATCGCTACGGCTGGAGGGCGCTGATAACTTTTTTTGTCGTTCTTGCACATTCGGAGGAAGGCTGAAGAGGGAAGGCCAAGTGATGCAGGTGAAAGGCGGGAATGGCGGCTGGCGGGAGATGACAACTTTTTTTGTCGCGGTTGCACAGCGCGGCTTCGGCCGCAGCCAAACCGCGTCTAAACGCGAGTCCCGTCGAAACTG
>JACQVU010000044.1 GCA_016209585.1 Planctomycetota bacterium | reverse complement strand
TCTCCGGCGTGACGAATGGCTCCACCTTGCTCCATTCTGCGCTAACGAACAACCGATAAAACTGTTCCACCCGCTTGATGAGTTTGGTTTCTTCCTTGCTCTGCTTTTCAGCTCGCGCCCAAAGAGGTGCGGCGAGCACGCCAACCAGCGCCAACATCAATGTGACGCTCGACCGAAAACGATCTGCTACCAACCTTGGCTGTTGGGTATTGGGTGCTGGGTGCTGGGTGTTGGGTGTTGGGCCCAGCACCCAACACCCAACCCCCAACACCGCGGTACTCCGCCTGACCCCCGGCCCCCGCCCCTCGCCCCTTCCTCCGTCCCCATGCGTTGCGTTGAATGTGGCAACGAATCGCTGCACCCGGTGGCCGTGGACCAGGGCTTCGTGAGCGAGTGCGCGCTCTGCGGCCACGTCGATGGACCCGGCGAACTGGTGGAGCGCGTGCTCGACGTGCGCGAGGCCCGGGAACGGGGGTTCGACCCGCTGGTCTACCCTCTCGTGAAGGTCCTGGCTGAGTTGCCCGGCATCCGGGTCACCGCGGCCATGGCCGGCGATCCGGAGCACGGTTTCTCGCCGGCGGTGCAGTTTGAGATCGCCGATCGGCGGTTCGACTCGCTCGTCAAGTTGCTGGTGAGCCTCACGATGATCAACCGCGAAGCGCGCGGTCGCTGGGTGGTGGAGGCCGAGTTGCAGCGCGACCTCTGCTTCGTGCTGAAGCCGCGTCTCAGCCCGCGGTTTGACGACGAGTGGAAGGCGCGGATTCCCGCTTTCCAGGAAGACTTGGCCCTCCTGGCCCGGCGCATGCGCCAGAACACCTCCCTCTCCTGGTGGAACAAGGGATCATGAAGTCCATCGTCTACGAACATCCGCCGAAGGGGGTCGTCTCCCGCGCGCTGGACGCCATTCCGCCGGTCGCCGCGGTGGCTGAGGCGCGAGCCGGCCTGCGCAACATCGCGCGGGCCATCGAGGGGTTCCAGTTCCGGCCCCGCGAATTCGACCTCACCCACTTCACCATCCGCGACCTGGAACTGCGCCCGCTTCCCGGCCCGCGCTGGGTTCGCGTGAAAACCGCGCTGGCCGGCATCGACCCCGGCGAACTCACCTCCCTCGCCGGCCGGCTGGACGAGGGCAAGTTCTCCGCCGGCCTCTACCCGCGCTGCTTCGTCCCCGGCAGCGAGGCCGTGGGCACGGTGCTGGAAAAAGGCGACCAGGTCACGGCCTTCTCCGACGGCGACCGCGTCCTGGTGGACCCCTGGTTCCGTATCCCCGGCGCCGGCGGACCGCCCATCGCCCCCGACGCCGCCACCGCGGCCGGCGGCTTCAAGATCGGCGCCGCCGAGACCGCCGGCGGCGGGTGGAGCGAGTTCTTCGCGGCCCACGAGGCCCAGTTGTTCCGCCTGCCGGAAACGGTCTCTTTCGAGGAAGCCCTGCTCGTCCCCACCTTCGCCCGCGCCTCGGCCGCCGTGGAGCGCATGCTGGAGGCCGCCCCGCGTCGCGTGGTCGTCGTGGGCACCGGCGCCACCGGGCTGGCCATCATCATGATGCTGCGGGCGCTCAAGCGCCGCTGCCGCATCATCGCCCTGGCCGACGCCGCCTTCGACGGCGGCTGGGCCTACGACCTGGGGGCCGACGGCGTCGCCACGCTGGCCGGCGACGCGGGGCAGGTGCTTTCGCGGCTGGCTCGCCTGCTTGACGACCGCCTCACGGAGACGGACCACGGCGCGCCGCACCTCGCCGGCGGCGCCGACGTGGTTTTTGAGACGCTGGGCGCCAGCGCCGGCCTGGCCGTCGCCATGGGCGCGGCGCGGGAGCGCGCCCAGATCATCGCCTGCAACTGGGCCGATCGCCTCGTGCCCGACTGGTCGATGCTCTTCTTCCGCGAACTCACGCTCACCGCCGCCATCGCCCACGCTCCGGGGGTGGCGGCCGAGGGCGAGACCGCGCGCCACCCCTACGAACGGCTGTTTGACGCCATGCGCGCCGCGCCCCGGTGGGCGCCGCCGCTGCTCACGCATCGCTACCCGCTCTCCAAGTATGAGGAGGCCATCCGCACCGCGGTGCGCGGCCCGGCGCAGGGGGCGATCAAGGTGGCCTTCGAGTTCCAGCGCCGGCGCCGCGTGGCGGCCAACGGGTAGATGCGGTACGATCTCCCCGTCGGCGCGTGCGAAGGCGTCAAACAATGGAAAGCCCGTCGCCGTAACCACGACTGGAGCCATGCGGTGAGGCGGCGTCTTGGCGCGCTCGCAGCCGGGCGTAGTCTGAATGCCGCGGCCACGGCCTGGAAGGCCGTGCCACGGCGAGTCCCGCCCGCCGCGCGGGCGTGAATGGAAAGGAAAGGACTTCCCGTGAAACGTCTTCTGCTCACCCTGGCGATGGTGGTGCTCCCCGCGGCGATGGTCGCGGCCGAGGAGAAGAAGGAAGAGAAAAAGGCCGGGGCGGAAGAAAACGCCGCCACGCCGGCCGCCCCGACTTCTCCGCCCGCGGCCGTGAAACCCCCCGCGATTCCGCCGGCAGTCGGTCTGCCTCCTATCCCGGACTTCGTGAAGCAACGTGCGCAGTCGATGGGCATCACCGATGAGAAACTGAAGCAGATGTGGGAGGAGTCGGGCGGGGATCCCAACAAACTGCTCTCGAAAGTGCTGGGCGGCGTGCTGGGCGGGGGCCAGGGACAGGGTGACGCGCAGGGGGGCGAGGACCCCATGGCCCGCATCGGCGAGATGCTCAAGCAGATGATGAAGAACGCCTCCGATGGCCAGGGCGGCGCGCAGGGGATTCCGGGGCTTCCCGGCCTTCCGGGGCTTCCCGGCCTTCCCGGGGCCGACGAGAAACCGGCCGAAACCACCCCGGCCGCCGACGCCGCCAAGGCTGAAGCAAAAAAGAAGGCCGCGGCGGAATTCAAAACGGTGGAGATCGCCGTGCCGGCTGGCGCGGAGGTGAAGGTAGACGGCGCAGCCGCGCCCAATGAGTGGACCGACGGGAAGAAGGTGAAGTTCCCGCTGGGGGAGGGCGAAGCGACCTTGTCGGTCAAGCACCAGGGGGGCAAGGTCTTCTTCCTGCTGGAGATGCCGGGTGAGGTCAAGGCCAAGAGCGAAGTGCACCTGCTCCTGGATCCCAAGAACGACGGCGGCGAGAAGCCCGCCGCGGACGACCTGGACCTGGTCTACACGCCCAAGAACAACTGGACGCCGCTGCTGCGCGAGGTGCGTGGCAACGGGACCGTCTGGGACCTCGCGAACCCGGCCGGGCAGGCCGGCGTGCCCGAGGGCGCGTACCCACAATTCGTCAAGGACGCCGAGAAGTGGGCGCCCCCCACCGGCTGGACCGCGGCCGGCAAAGTAGACGCGGCCGCCAACGGCTGGGTGGTGGAGTACTCGGTGGACTACGCCCGCCTGGGCCTCACGGCCGGCGCCGCGAAAACCTTCGGGGCGGCCATCGTCGTGAAGGACGCCAAGGGGTCAGCCTCGCTGCCGGCCGCCGGCGCGGAAGTGGACGCCTTCGAGTTCCTCGGCGCCACGCCGCTGCGGTGGGCCAAGGTCTCCAGCGCCACGAACTGGAAGTAGCGTTCACCGCCGTCTGATGCCGCCACCGGTCCTGGTCAGCGCGTGCCTCCTGGGCGCGAATTGCCGGCACGACGGCATGAACCGTTTCGACCCGGCGTTGCTCAAGAGTCTGGCGGGGCGCGACATCGTCGCCGTCTGCCCGGAGGAACTTGGCGGCCTGGGCACGCCACGCCCCCCCGCCGTGCTGGAGGCTGACGGCGCGCGCGTGCTTGACGGCGCGGCCCGCGTGGTGCGCGTCGATGGCGGCGCCGACCTCACCGCCGCCTTCGTGGCGGGGGCGCGGGCGGCGTTGGGAGAAGGGCTGCGCCGCGGCGCCGTCCGCGAGGCCTACCTTAAAGCGCGCTCGCCCTCTTGCGGCGTCGGCGCCGTGCACACCGTCCGCGGCGTGGAGCCGGGCGACGGGGTCTTCGCGGCCCTTCTCCGGCGCGAGGGCATTCGCGTGACGCCCGTCGAAGGTAAGGCCGCGCCGCGGCCGGAAGAGAGCGCGGACTCATCGCGAGGCGGGTGCGTGACTCGAAATCCCGTCCCCCAGCCCGCCTGAAAGGTCTCGACAATGCGAAGCCCGCGCGTGGCTGGAGCAGTTCAACGGGTTGTCCGCGCCTCCCTGGGCTTGGCGATCACCGTGCTTCTGATCGCCGGGTGCGCCACGACCGACGTGAACCCTCGACCCGAAGCCGGCGACTCCAACGCCGCGCTCGGCGCCCCCGCGACATCGCCCGGCGGAAGCCCTGGCGCGTCGGTAGCGCCCTCCCCGCCCGGATCACCCGCGACATCCGCGCCGCCCGACCCGCCCGCGCCATCGTCGCCGCCCGGCTCCTCGGCGACCACGGAGGAACCGGCGTTGACCGACGCCGTCCGCCAGGCCCGCGCGCGACAGGCGCTGGCCGACGCCATGGCCGCCTGCGGCGGGGAGGAGGCGCTGCGCGCGGTCTACGACTGCGGCGCCAGGATCAAAATCACCGCGTTCGACCAGCGCGAGGCCGGCATGCACGAATTGACGGTGTACGACCGCCTCGCGCTGCCGCGCCACTACATCTACAACGTGACCGGGCTGGGCAGTTCGCTCGCGCAAGGGCAGTTCGGCGACGCCGCCTGGGGCTTCGCCAACAACCAGGCGCTGGCCTTCCCGGCCGGCGACCCCAAGTTCGCCAAAGACCGGCGCGAAGTGCTGATCCGCAAGTTCTTCCGCGAACTGGTCTTCCTCTACCCCCTGCTGGCCGACGGGCCGGAGATCGGCCCGCTGGAATGGTCCCGGACGGAACGCGTGCTGTTCGATCCCCTCGGCGACCCGGAGGAGGCCACCGTGGCGCGCAAGACGATGTTCGGCGTGACCAACGAGTTCTTTTTCCGAACCTCGGACCACATGCTGTTGCGCGCCAGGCTCTTCGACTTCCCGGCGTTCGACGGCGGGTTGACCAGCGTGCAGGTGACCTTCCGCGACTTCCGCGACTTCGTTCCCGAACACGGCGCGCGGGGCGGCCCAGCCGCGACGTCGAAGGGGCGCGCGGTGAAACTCCCAGCCGGCTACGACGGCGTCTACCTGGCCCGCCGGCCGGACGGCGCGGTGACGACGCAGGGGCAGGCTTTTTCAGCCTCGGTCGAGACGCTGCGCCTCAACTACAACCTGTCCGACGACGATTTCATTCCCCCGCCCGACATTCGGGCGGCCGTGGTGACCAACGCCAACCGGCTGCCGCGCGGCGACTGACCGGCGAAGGGAGTTATCAGTTGGCGGTTATCCGTTGCCAAGCGAGTCTCCCGCCGCTTCGGCTGACGACTGACGACTGTGCCGGGGCCGCCGACCTCGCCGGCCCGACAACTGACAACTGACAGCCACCCTGATCCCCGTCCCCCGCCGTCTGCGCCATCGCCTTCACGCCCGGCAACGCCACCCGGTGCGCGTCGGGCGGTGAGAGCGCGCCGCCGCCCGCCCCGCGGCACGATCAAGAAAAATGCGCGCAATTCCGTTTCCCGCTTGAGAGCCCCCCTCTGCACCTGCCGTACCATGCGACTCGGCGTGAAGGGAACACCCGCGTTTTTTCGACGAACGCTCCCGAAACGAAAAGCGAGGATCGATATGTCCGGCCCGCTCCAATACCAGGTTGAAGGCATCTTCGTCGTTCCAGGTTCGAGCGGCGGATCGAGCGTGCTGCAAATCCGGCTTCGGACTGACCGCCGCTACCTGCAGATCCACCTGATCGGCCGCGTCAACTTCACGGTCTCTTCGGATTTCGGCGGCTCCTACAAGCCGGGCGCGCGGCGGGGCCTCATCCGGCGAGTGCTTGGCACGGCTGACTCGCGCCAGTTCGCCAACATCGTGCCGAAGGTCCACTACCCCACAGCCACCGCGCTCTGGGGCCAGGGCACGGGGGTGGCGCTCCCCTCGTTGACCACGGGGGCGGCTGCGAAGACCATCACCTACACGCTGCACATTCCGCTCTGCCTGCCGCGCGACACCGCGATGGGCACGGGTCTCGATGGCCCAGACTTCCGCACGGTCACCGTGGAAATCGTCCCCGGCACGCTCGATGACATTCTGACCGTGACCGGCGGCTCGGTGACTTTCGACGGCGCGGAAATCGAACTGGTCACCGTCTCCCAGCCCATCGGCGCGCTGGACGAGGGCGCGGAGCGGGGGTGCATGCTGGTCTACCGCACGGAAACGCGGCCGGTGGGGTCGTCGTTCGCCTCGCTCTCGTTCGAGAGCGCCAATCGCATCGTCGCCTGCATGATCCAGCCCCAGGACGCCGCCGGCGATCCGGTGGCTGATTCGCTGGAGATCTTCCAGTTCCTGCTCAACAACTCGCTGATCGCGAACATCTCCGGCCGGTCGCTGCAGTTCATCGCGATGCAGCAGACCGGCTGGGCGTGGGACACCGACCTGCTGCCCACCGTGCTGGGGAACGGGCTGTACCTCGTGCCTTTCTCCCTCGGCAATCCACGCAATCTCTTGTCCGTGGGGCCTTCGGGGTTTACGATGAACCTCGGTTTCCTCGATACCGTCGCGATCACGAGCGTGACGGTGGAGATTGTCGAGTGCATGGACGGCAAAGTGTGATCCGGGGGCAAGCGCCGGTTCGTAGGGTGCGCAACGCGCACCACTGGTGATGAGTGGAACTTCTCGTATGGTGCGCGATGCGCACCCGACGAACCAAAAAACTCAAAGCCGCAGCCATGGCCGCCAAACGCCGCACGATCGATGACCTCATCCGGCTGGACCGGGAGGCCCATGCGGCTGAGTACGCGGCGCTGACGCGGGAGGGACAGGCCGGGGTGAACGGCGGCGGGAATCCGAACGAGTACCTTTCCCGTTCCAAAAAGATCGCGGCCGCTGCCGTGCCATCGGTGGCCACGAAAAACATCCTGTATCGTGGGGGCGGCGACGACGAAACGCGGCCGGGCGGGGTGGCGCGGACTTCCCAGCCCGCGGCGCCGGGCGCCAACGCAGGCTCCGAGACCTGCCCGACGTGCGGGGGCGGGGGCACGCTAGCCGCCAAGACGACGTTTCCGAGCACCGAGGAGGCCATTGCGTCGCGGGCCGAGCAGACGACCGCGCGGACGCGGGAAAGCGAAACGGAACCGGCCACAGGAACGACGCCGGGCCGGGCGTTCACGCGGGAGGATTTCATCGACGCGTTTGGGCGCCTGCAGGGTTTCTTCGGCCGCCTCCGGTACGGCGTGGAGAGCGGGGTGATCCGCGTCACCGCCAACGACGGCCGGACGCTGGTGGATATTCCCGGAATGTTCGCATTTCCCGAGGCCGGCGGGCCACCGGAAGGAGGCGGGGGCGGGAACGGGAAGCCGCAGCCGCCTGCTCAACCCGCTGCGGCGAACGACGTATCTCTTCGCGACGCTCCGGTTCTCCCAGCAAGCGACCCATTCTGGAAAGCGAATGACACTGTCAAGCATATTGGAGATCTTGTATCGATCGAGGAGAAGAATCGGGTCGCGATCGGCAAGAAGGGGATTCTCTTCGGTACCAAGCCCGACTGCCCCAATGGGAGCGACGCGATTCAATGGATCCATCAAGAGGCGCATTATTCCGACAAGAATGGAGCATTGCGGAAGCATCTATTCACGGACGTCGTCGAAGGGTTCAACCGCACATTTCAGACAACCGATAGCTCGGTGGACCAGCACTCTATCAACGTCGTCAGCTATCTCGGTCCAATTATCGCTCATCCCGATGGAGTCGCGGGGGAAGTTTCGATCAGGACGGAATTCGTCATTTGTTGCGGCAAGTACAATGACCCTTCGAAACCAGTCGCTGGCGCCCGTGGGGAGGTCGAGTACTTTCGGAAGAATCATAATGCGACCCTGAGGAAGGCCATGACCGTGGAAGAGCAGGCCAAGCCAAATGTCACTTCGGAGGTGAACGCCGCACTCCAGAAGATTGAATGCGTGGGCCGTGGGTTGCATTGGGGTTACGTCGTCAAAGTTGACCCTGCCACCCTCAAGTTCACCGCGAAATCCACTGGTGAGACCTCGCCGTTCAATGTGAGTGGAACCTTCACACGTTGAATGGCGCTTGGCCACCGATTTTCCCGAGCGGCGAGGCCGATGGCGAATATCAAGCGCAACCTGATTGTCTCGATGTCTCGGTGGAAGTTGCTTCTGCTTGTTCTGACCTTCCCGTCGTTCGTTTCCTTTCTCACGGTTGGATGGGGTTGTTCTTCGCCTGAAACGTTGGTGGAGAAGCCCGTCACTTACACCTACGTGGTAACCGACGAGCCTCCGGATTCGGGAATCGCTGGTTGGAACCTCGACCCCTCCATCTACACGGTATTCGACGAGCCTGCGGATTCGGGAATCAATCGCCAGTACTCCGTCCTCTACCAGCCCCTCACGAACCTGAACGAAGAAGTCGGGCGAAAACTTGCGTGTGCCTACCACGAGGTATCGGAGTGGGCGCGGGTTCATCAGGATCCCAAGTTCGCGTGGATCCGCGGGGTCTGCGAGGATATTGTCAAACTGACCGACGGCGCGCCAGAAATTGTCCGAAATCTATTTCGGAATGACACAGACATCGGCGGAACCGAGGCCGCGCTGGAGAAGAAAACCGAGAAATGGGTGATGAAGGTCAATGACTATTATTTCCTAAATGCACTCCTGTACCTGATCACCGATCTCGTCTTTCAAATTCCCGCTGCGGAACGCGATAGCAACATCATACTCGTGTGCCCGGGCGACCTTCCATCAGCGGCCGACTACTCATCGCCGGCCCGTTACGTTGAGATAGAGGTTCGTTGATTGAACTGTTTTGGCCGGCGCTACACACGACACACGGCAATCATGCCCTCCTTCCGCACCCACGAATTCCCCATCGACGCGGCCGGCGGGGCAGTGCCACCGGGCGGGAACGGCGCTCGGGCTGCTCCGCCACCGCGGCCCGCCGGCGGCCCGCCTGTCGTCACGCCCGGAGGCAAATAGGAGTCGCAAGCAAAAGACCAATCCATGCTCCGCTTGACTCACTGTACCCTCGTTTCCGGCCTTTTCGTGATCGCGGTCTATCTCGCCACCGGGTGCGCTTGCGACCATCAGGGCAAGGACCCCAGCCCAACCGGCGCTTCCGCGCCTAACGCATCGGATCCGCAAGTAGAACAAGCCACGGGTGCCGGTCCAGTCCATGTCGGCGAAGGCTCGATCGAAGCCGAGGGCAGCACGGTGGAGTCAAGGCCCGCCCACGAATCCACCGGCGCGCAAGTAGAAGGCGAGGGGTACAAGTACGAAGCCGGGAGTGGTTGTATCTCTTTGGACTTGTTCGCCGATTACTGTATGACGTATCCGCATCTGAGTGAACTTGAAGCTAAAGATTGGTTCTCTGGCGAGATTCGCCAGGGACACGATTTCCTGTGGCGAACCTATGCAATGGGTACACGTTCGGCTGAAGGAGATTCCGATTCCCCATTGCCACCGTGGTATACTTGGCCGATTTATCATGGCATCAGCGGCGCCGATTTTGAATCTTACGATGGGGTCACCCCGCTACCGAATTGGAAGTCTCGGTTCGGTCGAGTTCCTGCCGCCGGCCTTTTTGTTGTTTTTTCCGGCGACCTCAGTCCTTCCGAGGGCGACTACAATGTTGTCGGATTGGGGGGGCACCCTGCCTATACTCCCGACGAAGTCGCGGTGATGGTCGATGTGATCAAGCAACACGGCTACCGTGGGCTTTCTTTCGCGCGCCCGCCTTTCAAGACACTGGCGGATCGCGTCTCGTGCATGCCACGCGTTTCCACGGACTACTGGCGGTGTTTCCTATACGATGACCTGAGACCGTACCTTGTTCAAAGGCACTCCGTGTGGACGTTTGCGGACGAAATGCTCTACCAAGAGTCACGCGCGTACACGGTTTGCAAACGGGTGCGCGACGAGCACCTTGAGATGCTGTCACTTCATCCCGATATCGAGATGCTGGGACTCAGTGGGTGCGACCTCGTCACGGAGAAAGGCTTGCGCCACCTAGCGCGATTGCCGAACCTCCACCACCTCTGGATTGATAGAGTGCCATTGTCGGTCGAGGCGGTTCGTGCTATCTCCGCCATCTCGTCTCTTGTTTCCCTTTCGATGGACGAGTGCGCGCTGCCCTCCGAATGTCTTCCGGAACTGGCGAGGCTCACCAACCTGGAGCAACTATCGTTGTCGTCAAATACGCTCAAGAACGGTGATTTCTCGTTCTTGTCGTCGCTTTCGAAACTCCAGCAACTGTACCTGGACGACACCTCGTTCGCCGACAGGGACGTACACCATCTTTCCAAACTCAGCGCGCTCGACTACCTGAATCTTTCATGGACTTCCGTGACCGACGCGGGCGTCTCGACACTTCCTCTATTACCCAAGCTTCGTTCCTTGCTTCTTGACGACACGCGAGTAACGGGAGACGGTTTTCGTGGTGCAACGTCAACCCCCGATCTTTACAGGCTGAGCTTTCGCGGCGCCGCGGTAACCGACGAGTCGATTCCCTATCTGTCCAGGTCACACTTCAAGAGTCTGTCCGAACTGGATCTCAGCAACTGCGGGGTAGGAAAAACCCGGCTCAGCGCCGATGTCCTCGCCGCCCCAGGGTGGTCGAGCCTCAATCTTTCCGGCACGGATGTGTCCGACCCCTTTGTCATTCATTTCGCGAACAAGGCGCACAACGCTTCTCACCTCTCCCCCACTGCTCTCGATCTGTATCTTGGAGGGTGTTCAGTCACCGACAAGGGCGCTCTGGCGCTGGCACGCTGCGAGTCGCCAAGGAAGGTGGTCCTCGCTAGCACGCAGGTTTCCGATACCGGCTTTCTCGCCTTGGCCGAGGCGTCGAACATTGAGCACGTGGCTGTGGCGGGCTCTCGTGTACGCCCTCAGACAGCCTTGGCTCATTCGAGGAAACTCCCGCTGTACGAACAATACTACTTCCAACAGGTCGCGGCGAAGAACGAGCAGCACTCCGAGAAGTAACCAGTTGCGCCGGAATCGGTGGCGTCAAGACAATAGGCAGAGAAGCCCCCGTCACGATCCCTCGGCTTCGACGCGCCGAACCACCCCCAATCACCAAAACACGCGAAGAGAATCACCCCATGCAATCCTTCCGCACCCACGAATTCCCCATCGACGCGGCCGGCGGCGCGCATCTCTGGCTCGACCTCGGCAACGTCCGCGCGGTCACTATTCAGACCTTGACCGCCGCCGGCGCGGCGTTCACGCCGGTGAACAACTATGAGATCGTCGTCGATGAAGGCTCGCCTATCACCACCCGCCAACCGGCGTGGAACCTGGCCGAGATCGAAGGCGCGCGCAGCCTGCGCG